>JACFNS010000128.1:0-4963 GCA_019454705.1 Taibaiella sp.
TAGATTCGCTGGTACAACTGCAACCGCAAAAAGCCCGCCTGGTAATGGCTGACAGCATAGGCAAAGAGACGGTGATGGAGGTAGAAAGCAAGTATGTAAAAGCGGGTGATATAGTATTGGTAAACACCGGTGACAGCATTCCTGTTGACGGTGTTATCATCAGCGGCGATGCACAGGTTGACGAGCACATGATTACCGGCGAGAGCCTGCCTGCTCATAAAGACAAAGACGACGAGGTAGTAGGCGGCACCATCGTGCTGGATGGCAACCTGCGTGTACGCGCTACAGCCGTAGGCAGTGCTTCTGTGCTGTCCAACATCATACGCATGGTGCGCGAGGCACAGGGACAAAAACCTCCGCTGCAAAAACTGGCGGATAAAATAAGCGCCGTTTTCGTGCCTGTTGTATTAGGCGTAGCCGTTCTCACGCTGCTCATAAGTTATTATGCGCTGGATGCTACATTTGAAAACGCCATGATGCGCGCCATTGCCGTAATGGTTATATCCTGCCCCTGCGCCATGGGGTTAGCTACACCCGCAGCAGTAGCCGTGGGCCTGGGCCGTGCTGCGCGCAACGGCATACTGATAAAAGGCGGCGACACCCTGCAAAGGCTGAAAACTGTAAAAAATATCGTCTTCGACAAAACAGGAACGCTAACCACAGGCAAGTTGCAGATTGAATCATTCACTGCTGAAATTGATGAACAACAATTTAAAACAGTAGTATCGGCCATAGAGCAGCATTCTTCCCACCCCATCGCCAAATCCATTACCAAACAATGGAATGATACCGGAGATGTGACACTGGCGGAAATTGAAGAAGTAAAAGGCAAGGGCATACAGGCAACTGACAACAAGGGAAACCACTGGCAACTGGGTTCTGAAATATGGCTGCACGGTAGCGTTGCTAAAGACAAGGGCTACGACCTGTACCTGTATAAAAACGGCTCCTATGCTGGCGCGATACGCGTATCAGACGCGCTGCGCCCCGATGCGAAGGAAACCATCGCCGAACTGAAAGAAATGGGCTACCACACCATATTGCTCAGCGGCGATAAGAAAGCCAAATGCGAACGTATTGCCGCCGAGCTGGGTATTGATGAAGTATTAGCGGAGCAAAGCCCTGAACAGAAAAATAAAAAACTGGATGAGCTGATACAAACCGCACCCACAGCTATGGTGGGCGATGGCATTAACGATGCCCCGGCACTGGCGCGTGCTACTGTAGGCATTTCTCTCAGCGAATCTACACAGGTAGCCATACAGTCAGCCAATGTAATTCTCTCCAGCAACCAACTGGGTACGTTGCCCCGGGCTATTCGCTTAGGTATTTATACCGAGCGCACTATCAAAAGTAACCTGTTCTGGGCGTTTATCTACAATATAGTGGCCATACCAGTTGCAGCGGCAGGCCTGCTGCGGCCTACCTATGGGGCGGGCATCATGGCGCTCAGCGATGTAGTGCTCATACTCAACTCTCTTTTTCTGGGTGTGCGCCGCCTGAAGAAGTAAACCATTCATTTTCAGTAATATTGTAACAGACAATACTTTTACGATTATTAAATGGCAATTTGCTAAATTTATACATGGCATATTGTTTGCATGAATAATGGCTATGAAGAAAGTAATACTGGCAATAACACTAACATTAGGCTTAGCTGCATGCAAAGGGAGCAGCGAAGTAAAAAACGCTGTGCGTGATAATGGTACAGAAAGAAAAAAGCTTGCCTGTGCAGAAGTGCATGTTGATATGAACACTACTCATATTGACTGGTACGAGGAGAATAAATCTGTTTTGAACGCCTCGAGCGAAATACTTGTGCTACCCAAAAACTATAAAATATATGGTGTAGACACCTCCCAGCTTAGTTCATTCTTTGCTGCGATACAGTCCGGCAACACAGTGTCAACCGTGCTGCCGCTGCCGGCACCCGCGGGTTGCCAATTGTTCACACTTAACAACAACGTGAAAAATGGCGCAAAGATACCGCAGGGTATGATAATAGCTGCCGGTGAATGTAATGGCCAGAAAGCTACTTTCAATTATTACAGGGAAAGCCTTGCCGCCCATATCGACTGGTTTGACATACAGTATGAAATGATGACTGTTCGGGCTAAAGGTTTACCATATATAGTTGTTTATGAAAAAATGCCACCTCCGCCCGACCCTAATAAAAATCAACAGCAGGATAAACCTGAAATTATAGAACTTCGATACGACAAATAAACTACCCTATGAGAAACTATTTTTTATCCGCACTCCTGGTCTTAATATCTACACTTTCTGCAGTTGCCAACACAGGAGATGTATGGCAGGAATTAAACAGTAAAAATATACCTGCTAAAGGAGAAAGAAAATTATTCCCGGATGCTTACAAACTGTTCGCACTCAACGACAGTTATATAAAAAACCTCCTGTTCAGTTTATCAGAAGTGCCCGAACACGGGACATTGCTTGCATTACCTACCCCTGAGGGAAAGTTGTTGCATTTCAGGGTATGGCAAACACCTTATATGGAGCGGGAGCTTGCCGCTAAATACCCGGAAATAAAAAACTGTACAGGTGTATCTGTTGATAACCCGAATGTGACTGCAAGTATCAACTATACCTACAAAGGTTTCAATGCCATGATTTATGATGGCACCAATACTTACCTTATAGACCCCTATACAATGCAGAAAGATGATTATTACATATGTTATTTCAAGAAGGATGTCGCTTCATCCGCACGCCCTTTCTCTTGTACTGTAAATGACGATAGGGAAAAAGAATTACAGGTGCCGAATAAAATGTCGCTCAGCAACGAGCCGCCGCAGATATCCTTCAAAACACACGGTACACTCAAAAAAACTTATCGACTGGCTTTAACCTGTACTGGCGAATACGCTTTGGCGGTTGATGGCCCTACCCCTTCCAAGGCCAATGTTATCAGTGCCATGAATACTACCATGGCCAGGGTAAACGGAATACTGCAAAGAGAGTTGGGTGTAACACTACAACTCATCAGCAACAACGACACATTGGTTTACATCGACCCGGCTACAGACCCGTTTACAGCCACGCAAAACAGTAACATTAACACAAATACTCAAACAGCCAATCAAACCAACACAGATAACATCATCGGAAACGGCAATTACGATATCGGCCATGTATTTTGCAGCGGTGATGGTGGTATAGCAGATAAGGCAGGCCTTTGTGACCCAGGCTTTGAAGCAAGGGCGGCTACAGGCAAGGCTAACCCTACAGGAGATGCATTTGATGTAGATTATGTCGTACATGAAATAGGCCACCAATTTGGAGCAGAGCATACTTTCAACTACAATGGTACAGGTTGCAACCCCTTTGCTCGCTCGTTTTCCGCTTACGAACCCGGCAGTGGCACTACTATAATGGGTTATGCAGGTTTATGTCCCGGCCACGACATCCAGTTCAACAGCGATGATTATTTCCATGCATATAGCCTGGACGAAATGACAACATACATGAGCACCATACCACTCTGTGGTTCATCTGCCCCATCCGGCAATGTAGTGCCCGTTGTGGCGGATATACAAGCCGTGTATGAAATTCCTCACCTCACGCCTTTCGAGCTGGAAGCCCCGCAGGCCGTAGACACCGACCATGATGTACTCAATTATTGCTGGGAACAATATGACCTGGGCGATTTTGGCAAGGGGCTGGACCAGACACTGTATGGCCCTATCTTCCGCTCTTTCAAACCCGTAGCATCGCGCTGGAGGGTATTCCCTACACTGGACTCATTGCGTGCGGGTATATATTCATACAGGGCCGAGAAATTGCCACAGGTAACACGCCAGCTCAATTTCAGGCTGACAGTACGTGACATGTTTAATGGCACCGGCACGCATAACTGGTCTGACAATACTGTAAAGCTGAATGTAACTGATCAATCCGGGCCCTTTCGCGTACTGGGCCCCAACCAGTCATCCAACTACTGGCGCAATGGCAGCTCTTATACTGTTTCCTGGGATGTAGCTAACACCACCAACGCACCTGTTAGCTGCAGCAACGTCGACATTTATCTCTCACTGGACGATGGACAAACATGGCCGATTGTACTGGCCACTGCTACACCCAATGATGGCAATGAAGTAATAACTGTGCCGGCAGGTTCTTACACTGGTTCTGCCAGGGTAAAAGTAAAAGGCTCAGGCAATGTTTTTTTTGACATAAGCGACCAAGGCTTTGTCATCAACGACTGGCCTGATACAGTCCATGATATTGAAAACGATGGTATTATTGAAGTATATCCCATACCTGCCAAAAACAATTTATTCATCAGCATTATCGACGGTGGTATCTACGATGTAAAAATGTTCAGCAGCATAGGCCAGTTGGTATGGCAGGGCTATGTAGACAGCAATACATCTGTGAATACAAGTAACCTGGGTTCTGGTATCTACCAATTGCTATTTATCAACCCTGTTACAGGCAATAAACTGGTTAAGCGGATAGTAGTGGAATAATTGTCCCTAACTGGCTACTTTATAATCTCCCCCCTGCGGGCGCATACCCGTTACTATCAGGTTGCTAGACGACTTGCCCAGCAGCGTACCCTGCATGTTATATACATGGCATTCAACATGGATGATCTTTTTTCCCGCACGCACCACTTTAGATGTAGTCCTCAGCCTGTCACCCTTCTTTATTGCATACAGAAAATCTACATTCAGGTTCAGCGACGTGTAATTGTTATCTGTATCCAGGCTCACCACGCCCCAGCCTATCACTTCGTCCATCACAAGCGCCATCATACCCCCATGTATATTGCCATAGGGGTTGGTCATTTCTTCCCTCACTTCCAGCGATATGGTTGCGCAGCCTTTCTCTATATGCTCGAGGGTAAACTGCAGCCAGTTACCCGCCGGCGAGCGCGAGTCTGATACAAGCTTGCCTTCATAATTATCTTTGATAAACTGTAAAATTGCTCCTGCAGGTA
>JACFNS010000128.1:4973-7174 GCA_019454705.1 Taibaiella sp.
TTGTTTGTAACTCATTACTTCTTCTTTGCTTTTTCATTTTTATACTTTCCCAGCATCTCTATCATCTTTTCTATTCTCCGGGCACGGGTTTCGGCCTTTTTTGCTGTCACTATCGCTTCCGCATATTCTTTCTTATGAGAAAAAGACATGCCCTCCAGTAATATCTGCAATTCTTTATAGGGTTTTAATGCCTGCAATACATCTGTCGGAAATACCACTGTCCTGTTTACAAAATCAACCCCCTCTACCTGCCTCGATTCCATAGGCACATCACGCAGCTTGGGTCCTATCGCTTCACTCTTCCTGAACCGTAGCGCCGACCAGTCTTCATCCACCGCTATCTGTGTCACCGCTTCATACCCTGCAGCCAGTACAGTCTCCCAGCCATTGTCCCTCGTCATGTCCGACTTTATCCTGCCTGTCTTCTTAGGATAAGCTATCCATAACAGCGCCCCGTCATCCAGCCTGCCGTTTACTTTCGGTATTAACTCATCCAGTGTCTTTTTGTTTTCTGCAAAAATCACGGCCTGTGATATAAGCTGCTTCCCGCTCAGCGTCGTTTTTATATCATAACCATTGAATATTGCCATAATATCTGCGGACGCTTTTAGCAAATACAACGGTTTATGTTCCTGCAACCTGAGTTTTTTTGCTACGCTCATAGCTACTTATGGTTTTAACCGGGCAAAGGTAGGCTGATTTTATCTACACATATGTAATGCTATATAGGTTATGCTGATATTGTACTTTCTCTTTTAACAATACTCCAACATATACAACCGCTTATATTGTCTATAAATTTTGTCTATATAATTTTTTCGCCTAATTTAGCAACAAATAAATACCATGACAATTACACAATTAGAATACGTGGTAGCTGTTGCTACATACAAGAGTTTCGTTGCGGCTGCGGAAAAATGCTTCGTGACACAACCTACCCTGAGCATGCAGATACAGAAACTGGAAGATGAGCTGGGTGTAAAACTATTTGACAGGAACAAACACCCCATAGCCATTACTGCAATGGGAGAGGCCATAGTTGACCAGGCGCGTGTAATACTTGCAGAATGTGAGAAAATCAATGAACTGATACAAAGCCAGCAAACCACTATTTCCGGTACGTTTAAAATGGCGGTAATCCCCACCATTGCGCCATACCTGCTGCCCGGCCTGCTGGAAAATTATAACAAGGCATACCCTGATGTTAAACTGATAGTTAAAGAAATGGAGACTGACCAGATTCTTGTTGCTATCAGGAATAACGAGATTGATGCGGGCTTGCTCAGCACGCCGCTCAACGAAAACGGCATCAAAGAATATCCTTTATTCTCAGAGCCATTGGTAGCCTATTTTGCCGAAGGCGAAAAAGCGCTGAAAAAACGCACAGTAACCCCTGCCGACATTTCGCTGGACCGTATATGGCTGCTGAATGAAGGCCACTGCCTACGCAACCAGGTACTGGACCTCTGCAGCGACCATGTAGAAAAACTACAGGCCGAAAAACCATACAGGTAGACGCTACGCAAGATGGTAGATACCAATAAAGGTATGACTGTACTGCCTGAGTTCGCCACTTTCGAGTTTACCGAAGACCGTATGGAACGTGTCCGCTATTTTGACGACCCCGAGCCTGTACGAGAAATCAGCATGGTTACCAGCGGCCACTTTGTCAAGCTTACGCTGCTGCAAACCATTATGGACAGTGTACTGAAACTGGTACCTGAAAAAATGCGTGTACAGAAGAGCAACCGTAAGGTGCTGCGCATACAGTCTGCTAAACTGTAGCCACTACTACACGGTTCAGCCCGTCATCCACACAGTGGCTTCGGGGAAATATCCTGCGGATAGTTTTGTCTACCGGGCTCCAGTCTTCATTGCGTTGCACTATGTAGTTCATCACCATCTTGCCGCCGGGGCGTATGCTGTTGCGGCATAGCGACAGAAAGTCGTTGGTTACTACAAATCCCGGTACTATTCGGCCGTTAAATATATCCACTATAAGCAGGTCAAACTGGCTATGATTATCAGCCATATATTGCTGTGCGTCAGCGCATACCGGGGTAATTTGTACACCATAACCCGGCAGGGCTTCCATAGCCCATTTCAGCACAGTGCTATCATGGTCCACCATCGTAAACTCTGGATGATAGCCCATCCTGTCCATCACCTGCACCGCACTGCCCAAGCCGGTACCCAGTACC
>JACFNS010000129.1:0-4338 GCA_019454705.1 Taibaiella sp.
TGATAGCGCCTGCTTTTGATGCTGACGCACTGGAACTGTTAAAGGGCAAAAAGAACAGGATTCTATTGCAGCAAAAGCAATCCTTCTATCCTGAAAGGGAATACAAACGCATACTGAATGGCGTGCTGACACAAAAGTCGGACAAAGGCAATTATGCTGAATGGACTGAAGCAGGCGGACGCGAAAGTACTGCTGCTGAAAAAGAAGATATGATTTTCGCCAACCTGTTGTGCAAGCACCTGAAGTCTAACGCGATAGCACTGGTAAAAAATAAGCAACTGGTAGGTAAAGGCTGTGGGCAAACAAGCCGCATTGATGCATTGCGCCACGCTCTCGATAAGGCGAAGCAATCAGGCTTTGATTTGCATGGCGCAGTGATGGCATCTGACGCGTTCTTCCCCTTTGATGATTGCGCACGCATGGGCCACGAGGCCGGTATTACTGCCATGATACAGCCCGGCGGTTCTGTAAGGGATAAGGATACCATACAATATTGCAAGGAAAATAATATTGCCCTTGTAATGACCGGAACAAGGCATTTTAAACACTAATGATTATTTTCAGTCTGTGGTTTCTATACTCATAGACGATGAACTACTCCTGCGCAGCTTCGAGCCTGAAGATGCGCAGGAGTTATTTCGTGCTATAGATGCATCCCGCACCCACCTGCGCCCCTGGCTGCCCTGGGTAGATATGTCAATAAAACCGGAGCATACGCTGGAGTTTATACAACGTTCAAAAGCGCTACAACACCAGCAGGAGGCTATAGCTTTAGGTATCATCTATAATCGCAGTATCATAGGTGGTATTGGTATGCACAATCACGACCGCATACTGAAAAAAGCACAGTTAGGCTATTGGATATCTAAGGAATATGAGGGCAAAGGTATCATTCAAAAAAGCCTTGACGCTTTTCTTGATTTTTTATTCGGTAAACTGGGGCTTAATAAAGTAGAAATACACTTTATGACAGACAACAGACGTAGTGCCCATGTTGCAGAGCGGGCCGGCTTTAAAGTAGAGGGTATTATTCGCCAGAGCTACCTGATGAATGGAGCCTACCATGATGTAGTAGTAACAGGCATGCTGAAAAATGAATGGCCCGGATTACCACAGAAAAAAGCAGAGCAGTTCCGCCCTACTTAGTAGTCAGCTTTTCCCATATTTCAGGTATACGTTTTATCCAGTTCAGCTCCCTCATTTTTGTTTTGGCATCTTCTACCGGGCTGCCAAAATATATTTTACCACCTTCAATAGATTGACTCACGCCACTTTGTGCATATACCACAGCGCCCTTGCCTATAGTCAGGTCTTTGCTGACACCTACTTGCCCCCACAGTATCACTTCATCTTCTATTATTGCTTTGCCGCCAATGCCCACTTGTCCTGCAAAGAGACAGTTTCTACCTATTACAGCGCCATGCCCTATATGTATATGATTATCCAGCTTAGTACCACGCCCTATAATGGTATCTCCGCTCACACCTTTATCTATTGTACAACCCGCACCTATCTCTACGTCATCTTCTATTATCACCCTACCACAGCTTTCCAGCTTATCATAATGCACTTCCCGCTCTTTCCTGCGTTTAAAATAAAATGCATCTGCACCTAATACAGTGCCTGCATGGATGATTACATTATTCCCTATGATGGCATTGTCGTATATAGTCACGTTGGGGTGAATGAGGCAGTTTTTGCCAATACGCACATGATTACCCACGAACACACCGGGCTGCAGATGTGTACCCTCACCTATTACAGCAGTGTCGCTTATCATTTTGTGCGCAGGTTCGAATGGGCGAAAATGTTTTACCAGCTTTACATACCCGCTGAAAGGATCGGGGTGCAGGAGCAATGTTTTACCTTCGGGGCAAGACACTTCTTTATTAATAATAATAACTGTAGCAGCTGACATTAAACAGTTATTAAAATACTTCTCGTTATCTACAAAAGATATATCGCCTGGAGTAACTTTATGTATCTCATTGATACCGGTTGCCGTCCGGTTTGTGTCGCCTATGATAGTTGCGCCAATATACTCAGCTATCCATTGTACGGGAACTGCCTGTTCAAATTTCATTGAATAAGTATTTCCGCAAATGTACAACACAACCGGTAGCCTTTCAGTAAAAATGAGTATTTGAAAACGAGGCATCACATTATTATAAACCCCTTAAAACAGATAAGATTTGAGATATGTAAATATTAATGGTAAGCTACAGACTTCTACGTCAGCAGGGGTACCATACGACAGCCGTGTAGTACGCTATGGGTTCGGACTTTTTGAAACCGTGCTAGTAATAGACGGCAAAATACAGTTGAAAGACCTGCACTGGGACCGGCTTTTCAGCGGTATAGAAATGCTGGATCTGGTAATGCCCGAACTGATGACCCGTGAATGGATGGAAAGTGAACTGATGCGTACCGTTAAAAAAAACCAGCTGGAAAAGTTGTGCCGCGTGCGCTTCCAGGTATATGCCGGGCGGGGAGGATTGTTTGAAGGGCAAGCAGCGTGGACAGAATTTATTATAGATTGCCACCCTGTTGACCCCAGCATTGTACAGCTGAATGAAAAGGGCCTTTCGCTGATTTACGCTGAAAACCTGGCCAAGAGCCCTAATATGATTAGTAACCTGAAGACAACCAATGCTATGCTGTACGCAATGGCTGCCAGGCAGGCCACAGCCCGGAAGGCGGACAATGCTATCGTTAAAAACGTATACGGCAACCCTATGGAAACTACTCTTTCTAATATTTTCTGCATCAAAGGCGATACCCTGTACACGCCACCCCTTACAGAGGGTTGTATAGCAGGTGTAATGCGTAAATATATTATGCAGCAGTTGCCATCCAAAGGGTTCATTGTAAATGAAGAGCCTTTTGTACCCGGTTTTCTTGAATCTGCCGATGCGGTCTTCACTACCAACGCTATCCGACGCATAAAATGGGTGCAGCGCATAGAAGACAAGCAATACCAGGTAGGTAAAATACTGGATGTGTACGAGAACATCAGCTATTAAACTGCATGTTGCGCAGCAGCTTTTTTAACAGGCTGATTAGCGCTAACTTTGCTCCTGTATGAGTAACAAAGTTCGCGTAAGGTTTGCGCCCAGTCCTACGGGCGGTCTACACCTGGGTGGTGTGCGCACAGTATTATATAATTATCTTTTTGCCCGTCATCATGGCGGCGATTTTATATTGCGTATAGAAGATACAGACCAGGGCCGCTATGTAGAAGGTGCTGAACAATATATATATGATTGCCTGGAATGGTGTGGCCTGAGCCCCGACGAAAGTCCGCAGAAAGGCGGCCCCTACGCACCATACAGGCAGAGCGAGCGCAAAGAACTTTACCGTAAGTATGCTGAACAATTAGTAGAACAGGGTAATGCATATTATGCCTTTGACACACCCGAAGAGCTGGAGCAGATGCGCAACAATCTGAAAACAGATAATAACCCAACCCCCCAATATGATGGCAAGACACGTATGAAGATGCGTAACTCGCTGACAATGGAGGAAGCTGAAGTAAAAGAACTGCTGGCTAAGGGTACACCACATGTGGTGCGCATAAAAATGCCCGAAGGCGAAACAATCAGTTTCACTGATATGATAAGGGGCGAAATATCCAATAGTTCAGACCTGGTAGATGACAAGGTATTGCTGAAAGCTGATGGTATGCCTACCTACCACCTTGCGGTAGTAGTTGACGATTTCCTCATGAAAATAACCCACGCATTCCGCGGTGAGGAATGGTTGCCCAGCGCACCTGTACATATATTGCTCTGGCGCTACCTGGGTTGGGAGGATGCCATGCCCCAATGGGCTCACCTGCCGTTGATACTGAAGCCTGACGGACATGGAAAGCTCAGCAAGCGTGATGGTCAAAGGTTGGGTTTCCCGGTTTTTGCGATGCAATGGAAAGATGCCGCCACAGGTGAGGTACTGGATGGATTTAAAGAGCAAGGTTTTCTGCCGGAGGCATTCATCAATATACTGGCCATGCTGGGCTGGAATGACAGTACCGAGCAGGAAGTATTCTCGCTGGACGAACTGGTACAAAAATTCAGTATTGACAGGGTACACAAGGGCGGCGCCAAGTTTGACTATGACAAGGCCAAATGGTATAACCACCAGTATATCATGAAGAAAACTGATGAAGAACTTGTACCGCTTATTAGGCCATTTATACTTCAGCACGATGTTTATCCTGACGATGCATACCTGCTGCGTGTAATAAACCTGGTAAAGGAACGCTGCCATTTGCTGACTGACTTCTGGCTACAGGGGCATTTCTTTTTCGCACCGCCGCCTACAACAGATACAGAGGCGATA
>JACFNS010000129.1:4348-7141 GCA_019454705.1 Taibaiella sp.
TCTTTACTAATTGGGCCAATCAATTGGATACAGTAACCCAATGGACTGCACCTATGCTGGAAGATAACTTTAACCAGCTGGCTACAGATGCAGGACTGAAGAAAGGGGAACTAATGCTGCCCCTGCGGATTATGCTGGTAGGCGGTAAATATGGACCCGGTGTATTTGATATTGCGGAAATGATTGGTAAACAGGAAGTTGGGAAAAGGGTGAATAGGGTATTGGCCCAGTTGTAGTAATAAATAAATTACAATGGCGTCTGCGCCCTACAGGGTGCAGACGCCATTGTAATACTTATATCCCAATAGTTATATGAATATTGCCGGTGGTGTTATGTATCCACTTTACATATATTGGATTTCCATTAAAACATTCATCAAGGCAACTTTGTGGTATATATATCTGCGGTACCCACTCCGGGTCATTAGGATCAGCTGGTTCTACAGGCTCGCTTGTGAGCATAACAGTTTTAGGATAATTATGACAAGGGCTAAATTCATTACCTACAAAGACTTTATAGGAATTACCGCCACAGAAAAAATCTAGTTCAACATGACTCCATTCCCATTGGTTAAAACAGGTAACTTGCGGATCCGTAGCACTAGCCCAATATGGATTAGGCCATTGTAAGGAAGCATCATAAAGATGTATTCCTGGCCAGGTTGGGTGTGGTGGAATATGCCACATCGCTAAGCTGCTATATTCCGTGCATTCAGGACAAACCGCTTTAACATCAACATATACGTCACAGTCAGTAGAATTAGTCACAAAAACATTACCTCTACCTTGTGCGTAGGCACTTACTGCAGCCAAAAGCAGAATAGTGAACAAAAACAATTTTTTCATAAGTAAAATTTTTAAAGGTTAAATAATTTCATAAAGCTATAGCTTATACGAATTCAAAACAAAGGGGAAAAACACCCTGTTTTGGCATTGAAGTAATGTGTATATGTTGCCACGAAACAAAAAATGACTGCATGTACACTCGATGTTATAGCGAATTGATATTATTATTAGATATCTATCCGCTGAACTGATTGCGGGCCTCAGACCTTATCATTATTTAGTGTAAGTAGCTTTTTAAAAATAATGATGTCAGTGTATTATTCTATAGCAACTAAAAAAGGATGGCAATTGCCATCCTTTTTTAGTAAGAGAAATATATTCAATTAGTACAGGCTAACGCGTTGTACTTGTTTGCCGTATTGAGTTGATACTTCAACCAGGTAAATACCAGGTGTCAGGTTGTTATTAGCGGGTGTCCAGTCTATGATGTGTTCACCTTCTACTTCCCTGCTGGTGTATGGCTGCGCTACCATCTGGCCTACCAGGTTATATACTTTCATGCTCACTACAGTAGACTGGTTAGTATTGTAAGCAATCTTAACCACACTGTTCAGAGAAGCAGGGTTGGGGTTAACATTCAAAATTTCCACATTGCCCTTTACTGTTTCTTCGATACCTGTAGGGAAGAAAGTCTTGCCCACATTTTTAGCCTGCTCAGCGTTCAGCATGAACTTGTTAGCGCTGTCGCCATTGTAGTGTACAAATGCTACCAGGTGCAGTTGGTCTTTATCCCATCCGGTTGTAGGCTTAAACTTGATAGTCTTTGTATATTTTGTATTAACAGCAATAGTACCTGTTGTAACAGGGTCGCCTGTTGCATTAGTCAACGCATCCCTCAAAGTATAGTTGTGGTACCAGTTAGCCAGCGGGCTTGCACCACCCTGTACGCTTGAAGAATAGTTGTCTTGCTCATAAGCAGTGCCTATTGTGGCAGGGATACTGTCTTCCAATACATAAACACTATACACAACAGGAACACCTGCAGCCGGAGCCGAAGTAAACTCGATATTTACATCGCACTCATACTCTTGTGTGGTAGTATTAAACTTCTTGTTGGTAAAGCCAACAGATACTATAGCAGAACTTGCAGCCCTTTGGCTGAAATAACCTGACCATTTATTTCTGCCTACCGGAACTTTAGCTTCGCCAGGGAACAAGAACCTGTCTACCGCACCACCAGGGTAGCTGGTTTGTTTCAACATACTTACTACTGCGGTACCATCCGGAACTATGAGCGGGTCGCCACCGCCGGCATGTGTAGCAATCGTTATCAGGTTGGTTGGATTAGCTGTTTTCATACCATCCAATAATACTGTGCCTTCAGGGCACCATCCGCACCATGTGCCGGTAAAATCTTCTAAAATCACTTTTTTTGTTTGCGCAAAGCTGCTTACAGTTGTCAGCATCAGCGCGCCGAGTAGTAGTTTTTTCATGCTATGTTATTTTTTTGTTAGAGTTAACTATCTATTGAAAGATTTAAATTAGCAAAAAAATCATTACAACGATCTTTTTTTTTAAAACGGGCAATATATTTTTTTTATGACAATTCTTAAATTCCGACATCTTGTTGCCAAAATATTACCAACGATTTACATTAAGAATGCGTCTGTATAAATCAATGGTTTATATTGCATTATATTTTTTTTGACCAATAATACATTATCAGAATGGGACCGACTAAATCTTATTTTATCCTATTGTTATTTACTATCGGGCTTGTATATAGCTGTGGTAAGGACCCTATAACAACTCCAGGCCCGATAGACCCGATTGATACAACAGAGCCACCCGTAATAACGCCTGCCAAATACAACCGTGATTCAGCAATAAAAGATTATAATGAAATGTTCCTGGCTACAGAAATATCAAATGTTGGCTGGACAGGCAGCAGGGCTACATGTACCCCGGGTACAATACCCCAAAGCGTACATGACGCGGTTATAAAAC
>JACFNS010000130.1 GCA_019454705.1 Taibaiella sp.
AATAGTGTACATCCCAATCCGGCTAGCCAGTCTTTCACAATCGACCTGGACATGACAAACAGCCACAATGTAATAATTCGTGTGCTGGATATCACGGGACGTACAGTACTTACACAAAACAGGGGTAAATTATCTGCCGGCCAGCACCTGATGAGGTTGGATACAGATCAATTACAGACAGGGCTTTATATCTACCAGGTTAACATAGATGGTGACGTAAAATCAGGTAAGATTTCAATATCAAAATAAGCATAACGAAGTTTTATATCAAAAAGAGGCTGTCTCATGAGAGACGGCCTCTTTTGTTTTTATTATAATAGCTATCCCCGTCTTACAAAGGACAGGACGCGATATGATAATATCGTGTTATACATATTTAATAATAATATAATGTGTATTTTTTAAAAATGCTACTCGTTGAATGAAAACGCAAATTCATTTAATGAAAATGCTGTTTCGTATGATGTGACACAATGCAATATGTTAATCACCTACCTTTCTGTTCATAAGTTCATTTCTTAACACTAAAACAATTTAATTATGAAAACTGGAAGTAACCTCCTTAACTGGAAAATGAAATCATTATTGTTAGCATGCATCGTACTTTTGAATACTCAGTTTGCAAATGCGCAGTGGCCGCATGTATGGGATGCCTCAGGGACAAGCACATATACACTTACTGGTCGCGTAGGTATCGGTACCGGAGTTACTGATGCATCACTTGATATTAATACGACATCACCCAATTATGCCCCCGAGGGAGTGTCTTTACGAATTTACAACAGCAGATGCCAAAATTGTGTATTTAATACTCCTCAGGGTTGGGTTCCTCCGGTACCTAATATTATGGAAGTATTTTCAAGAGGCTATCATATATCGGGCGGTGTCGGAGAAGAAAATGTATACGACCCCGTTGATCTAAACCACCCTCACTTTGTAATATCAAAGAGCGGCAAGGTAGGCATCAACGTACAACCGGATGAAAATTTTGATTTTAAGCTAAATGTTGAGGGCCGTTCCAATTTTACTGATAAGGTGGTAATTGGCGACAGGTTTTTAAACCATAACAACACAGTTCCGGGTAACGAGTTTAAGCTGTATGTAGAACAAGGTATCCTTACAGAAATGGTTAGGGTGGAGCTAAAAAACCTGTGGCCGGATTATGTTTTCAACGATGACTACAAACTACAACCCTTGTCAGACGTCGAAAAGTATATTCAGGAAAACAAACACCTTCCCGGGGTTCCCTCTGCAAGTGAAGTGAGCGCACAGGGTATTGATTTGGGAAAGATGGATGCAACTCTTCTGCAAAAGATTGAAGAACTGACGCTGCATATGATTGAACTGAAAAAAGAAAATGAATCTTTGCGCACCCGTGTAGAACAATTAGAGAAATAACCATTGATAACCTTTTAAAAACAAACTACTATGTTACGATACATATTCATGTTTGTTTTGGTCATAACAATGGTTAAAACAAACGCACAGACGTATATTAATTATCGGGTAAATGACGAGAGCTTTAGTTCTCGGGAAAGTGACGATGTCATGATGATATTTTTGACTGATGTTGAAGATTTAACTGCACACGACAACCTTAGAGCAAAAATTGCTAACGACAACGACTTTGAAATGTATGAAATGGGAGGAGAGGTCTATGTCATCAGGAGGAAATCAGGAAGCAGTCTTTCGAAATCGACCGCTCTTAGCAGCTACATCAATGAGTCTTATGTCAGGTATGCAGCATTTGCCATAGATGGTGGCGGTGACAACTATTGTGCTTTTACAAACGAAATATTGGTAAAAGCCAAACAGGGCGTGACATTGACAGACATTGTGGATGTCGTTGGCCAGCATGGCTATTTGGAAATTGAACCACTCGCGTATTCAGAAGATGTGTTTCATGTCGTTTTCCCTAAGTCCGTAAGCACTAACGATATCATTGATGACTTGTACGCGACAGATATTTTTGATTTTGTTGAGCATAATTTATTTTTCCATGTACAGCATGGTGCCACATGCAATACAACTTCGCTGGCCCACAATTGTGTTCCGCTAGGCAACCTCAGAAACGACCCATCAATCAATGCTCAATGGGCCCTTGAAAATGACGGCACCAGTATTTATGCAGGAACCGCCGGTTCTGACATAAACATATGCCACGCATGGGACGTATATGCACCATATAATAATCACTATACGCCGGATGGCGACAATGTTATTGTAGCAGTGATAGACGACGGAGTAGACGCATCCCATCCTGACCTTGCCGGTAACATGTTAAGAGACGTCAACGGGAATGTGATTGGATTTGACATTTCAGGCAATTTTGGTCCCGCCCCCCAACAATGTCCCGATGCCGGATGCCCAAATACATATAGTTCTCACGGTACTAACTGTGCGGGTATTATTGCAGCTGAACAAAATAACTCTGTTGGTATTTCCGGAGTAGCCTACAACAGTAAAATAATGCCAATTCGGGCTTGGGTCGTTGCCAATTCGGGTATCATTTATACAACATCTTGGATGACGGTTGCATTTAATACCGCAGTAGCCAACGATGCGGATGTAATTAATTTTTCGTTTGCGTACTATCCGGGCACTCCACTTGACTTTTTTCCGAGTGTCTCATTGGCTTTTGACAATGCAGTCAACAATGCAGCAACAAACGGCAAAAATGGTAAGGGTTGTGTAATTGTAGCTGGATCAGGTAATGATAACTTGAGCAATATTAGCTATCCGGCTTCCAATACCAATGTAATAGCTGTAGGTGGAATGAGCATGTGCAGTGAACGTAAATCGCCAACTTCTTGCGATATTCAACCATGGGGGGCAAATTACGGTACGGGTTTGGCTGTACCAGGATTGAATATTAACACTTCGGGTGTGTTGTCTGTTGTTGCTCCGGCAGTGGATGTACTTACGACTTCTTTCTTCAGTCCGGGGGGTATGCACTCATATCACGCTATGGACGGTACCTCGGCCTCTGCCCCGCTCGTTGCAGGTACTGCTGCCCTCATGTTAGGGGCAAATCCTTGCCTTACCGCATCGGAAGTAAAAACTATGATAGAGATGACTGCTCATAAAATAACAGGATATAGCTATTCCACATATTATCCGCACGGATACTGGAATAGTGAAGTCGGTTTTGGCAGGTTAAACGCTGGTGATGCAGTAAAGAGGGTACTCAATATCTATAAACAAACGGAGGCTGAATCGGGAGTACAGACTTATATGAGTCCCAATAACATATTTGCGGGTAGAAACTGGCCCCAAAGTATGTCGTGTAAAATCCCCGGAGGATATTGGGTTAATCCGGGAGTCGATATTACTTTCCTTGCAGACAAGACCATTTTCCTGAGCGAAGGGTTTCATGCCTATGCTGGTAGTAAATTTCTGGCAAGTATAGACAACAACTGCGACCCGGCTGACCACCATTACAAACCCGGCAAAAAGGACAAAAACGAAATCAACCCATCCGGCAAACAGCCCATCCTCAGCAGCAGTGATAACCTGCTGCATGGTATCAAGGTTTATCCTAATCCGGCTAAGGAAACAATCAATATAGAATTTATGCTGGAGGGTGATGCTGACGTATCATTTACTATGCTGAACATGTTGGGTCAGAAAATGAAAGAAACTGAAACAACCGGCCTGGCTAAAGGCATGCAAAAACAGCAAATATCACTGCAGGGGCTGACGCCCGGTGTCTATTTTGTGGGTATAAAAACACCCGCTGGTTATAGCCAGTTCAGGTTTATCAAAGAATAATTCAAAAAGAATAATGTAAAATTAAGCCGCTGATTTCAGCGGCTTAATTTTTTGCTATTTACATATTATTTTAGTATTTTTGTTGTATATGTACATGCAAAAACCAATTATCACAATGTATCCATACCCGCAACAAATTATCAATCACAGTTACCTAACGACGAGCCACGGATTTTTGTTTCCAAAAATTTTATTCCAAAAATAAGGAAACAAAAAGGAACAAAACGAGATAACATACTATATGAATATAGGTTATGTATTGTCTGTAATAAATATATGACATGGAAAATGTTCCCAACACGGCTGATTATGCACAAAATATCCGGCATATTGCCATCAAACTATCAAATTCTCAGTATATCGGTTTGTTTACCTCTATTATTTTATCTTTGTTCGCTTTAGGGAATTAATACCTGTACCATAATGAGATTATTATTAACCGCAATAGGTTGTTTTTTGATACTGGGGCTACATAGCTGCTCCGAAGATTTTACTGTGGCAGCGCCTTACAAGCAGGTAACAGTAGTGGGGGGTATATTGGATATGAAGGATACTGCACACTACATCCGCATACAAAAAGCTTTTATGGATGAGAATAAGAGCGCCATCCAGATGTCGAAGGAGCCGGATAGTAGTTTTTATAGTTCGTTGGTAGTAAAGCTGTATGAATATAACTCAGATCAGACAACAGTGCTGGATGTCATTGATCTGTACCGGGTAGATATGAGCGCGGAGGGTTATCCCAAGGATAATCCGATTAATGACCAGCAATTTTTTTCTTCTCCCAGCTATGCCTACAAATTTGTAAAAAATGACCTTAGCCCCCGTTTGTGGTACAGGCTTACGATTCATAACAGTAATACCGGTCGTACAGATACATCAGGTTTCATTGGGGTTGTCAACAGCGACTCTAACCGTGTCAATGATGGTTTCTTCATACCTGAATTTCAATTGGCTGATTACCAGGTAGATTTTTCCCGAACTACCCCCACTTCTCAATATAAAGTTTCTCCTTATCTGCCGCGTAATGCACGCATGATGGAGGGGTATATCCGTTTTCACTATGTAGAAAGAAATGTTACCACAAGCGCCAAGTCGCGCAAATATGTTGACTACGCATTTGATAATGAACTTTCCCTGACTAATCCGGGCATCAGGGCTGAATTGGCTACACTTAATGCCAATATTTATGCCTTTTTGAATTCTTCCATAGGTGCTGCTCCGCCCAATGTAGAGCGCCTAATGGATAGCTGTGATATTTTTGTTTATGCTGCCAGCCCCGAAGTGTATTATTACTCACTTATTAACCTGGGGCAGACAGGAGGTATCACCAGTGATAATATCCAGCCAAACTACACCAACTTTACAGGTAATGATGTGATAGGCGTATTAGGTTCCAGGGGGATGAGGGCGTACTACGGGGCTGCAATATCTAAAATCACGCTTGACTCTTTAAGGGAAAGCAAAATTACAGAGTCGCTGCGTATTACAGGCGTGTCTGAAGATTGACAATATAACATAGGAATAATATTTATAATGCCTTTATGTACCAACATGAAGGCATTTTTATTTCATATTGACAGTATGGCTGACATTATTGCCGAAACTAAGGGAATGGCATATTGATTGACATAAGGAGAGTAAGCTTAAAGCTGAAATTACTAATTACTAATAAGGAAAATATATTATGGGAAAAATTATTGGAATAGACCTGGGAACCACCAACTCTTGCGTGGCTGTAATGGAAGGGAACGAGCCGGTAGTGATTGCTAACGATGAAGGCCGCCGTACCACGCCATCGGTAGTGGCATTTTTGAAAAACGGAGAGCGTAAAGTGGGAGACCCCGCCAAACGCCAGGCAATTACAAACCCGCAAAACACCATCATGTCCATCAAGCGTTTTATGGGCCGCAGGTTTGATGAGATTGGCAGCGAAATGGAGCATGCTGCATACAAAGTAGTAAAAGGCGATAACAATACGCCCCGCGTAGATATTGATGGCCGTATGTACACCCCGCAGGAAATTTCCGCCATGATTCTTCAGAAAATGAAGAAAACAGCCGAAGAGTTCCTGGGGCAGGATGTAACAGAAGCTGTAGTAACAGTGCCTGCATACTTCAACGATGCGCAGCGCCAGGCTACCAAAGAGGCGGGTGAAATCGCCGGCCTCACTATCCGTCGTATCATCAACGAGCCTACTGCCGCGGCATTGGCTTATGGTATGGACAAGCAGCACAAAGACAGCAAAATAGTAGTGTTTGACCTGGGTGGTGGTACCTTCGACGTATCGGTACTGGAGCTGGGTGATGGTGTGTTCGAGGTGAAATCTACCAACGGTGATACGCACCTGGGTGGTGACGACTTTGATAAAGTAATCATGGATTGGCTGGCAGACGAGTTTAAGAAAGATGAAGCTGTTGACCTGCGTAAAGACCCCATGGCATGGCAGCGTTTGAAAGAGGCATCTGAAAAGGCAAAAATTGAACTTTCTTCCAGCCAGGAAACAGAAATCAACCTGCCATATATAACAGCGGTAGATGGTGTGCCTAAACACCTGGTGCGCAAGCTGAGCCGTTCAAAATTTGAGTCGCTGGCAGACAGCCTGGTACAGCGTACACTGGAGCCTTGCCAGAAAGCATTGAAAGATGCAGGCATGAACGCATCAGAAATAGACGAAGTGATATTGGTAGGTGGTTCTACACGTATCCCTAAAATACAGGAAGTAGTAGAAAAGTTCTTTGGCAAAAAGCCTAATAAGAGCGTAAACCCCGACGAGGTGGTGGCGATTGGCGCCGCTATACAGGGTGGTGTGTTGACAGGTGATGTGAAAGACGTACTGCTGCTGGACGTAACCCCGCTGAGCCTGGGTATAGAAACAATGGGTGGCGTCATGACCAAGCTGATTGAGTCAAACACAACCATCCCAACCAAAAAGAGCGAAACATTCTCTACGGCGGCCGACAATCAGCCGAGTGTAGAAATAAATGTAATCCAGGGTGAACGCCCGATGGCGAAAGACAACAAAACGCTGGGACGTTTCATACTGGATGGCATACCGCCTGCACCACGCGGCGTTCCTCAAATCGAAGTAACCTTTGACATAGATGCCAATGGTATACTGAACGTAAGCGCGAAAGATAAAGGCACGGGCAAGCAACAAAACATACGCATAGAAGCGGGTAGCGGACTGAGTAAGGAAGAGATAGAAAAAATGAAGAACGAGGCTAAGGCCAACGAAGAAGCTGATAAGAAAGTGCGCGAGCGTGTTGAGAAACTGAATATGGCTGATGGTTTGGTGTTCCAGTCGGAGAAGCAACTGAAAGAGTATGGCGATAAACTGCCTGCTGCTGAAAAGCAGACTATCGAAGC
>JACFNS010000131.1 GCA_019454705.1 Taibaiella sp.
ATCGGGTATCAACTCTGCCTGTTATGTTTAAGAAACTGTTTGCCATAATCGTATTCTCCGCTGTGCTGATGCAGACCTTCAGCACGGTGATGATAATGGCGGCGTTTTATGCCAACAGGGATTATATAGCCGCCAATCTGTGCGAAAACAGGGACAAACCCAAAATGCAATGTAACGGTAAGTGCAGCCTGAACAAACAACTGGCCAAAGAGGCCGAACACCAGGCGCCCGTACCGCAAAACGTACATAAAGAAGAACTGGTACTGTACTACGAGGGCAGTACGTTCGCTATCAGCTACGGGTTACAACGCTCAGAAGAGGGTAAGCAATTCCAGGCGTACAACGAGCTGAATACAATTGACTTGCCCGGCACCATTTTTCACCCGCCCGATTATATTGTTTAAGTAGTTGGGATAATATTACCTGGTAACGGACTGCATCCTGCGAGATGTATATGCTGCTGCGTATGTATATGCCTGCACACTGCTGCTATGCAGGCCATGCCTGCGGATTTTCCTTTATTATTTTAAAAACAATTTTTATGACTATTAATAAGTTTTCATACAGCTTATTGCTGGCTGCATTATTCACTGTAGTGGCTATAGGCTGCAAAAAGAAAGAGAATATTATTCCTGATACGAATACACCTGTAGCACCTGCTTCGCCTACCGATGGCTATACGAAACTGGGCAACGCCTACGCAACGGGTGCGGGTGTAATGGTGGAGGTATATGGCAAAGAGTCCGCCTTTACCGGATACAACAAAATATACATAGCGCTGCGCGACAGTGTAAGCAACGATTTTATAGAAAGCGCGGAAGTGAAGCTGGCACCAAAAATGCAGATGGCCACTATGAGCCACGCCGCTCCTTTTGAAAATCCTGCTAGCACTACGGCGGTGAATAAACTGTTCCCCGCTACGGTAAGTTTTATCATGTCTTCATCTACAGGTACGTGGACGCTGGGTGTGCAGGTACAAAACTATACCAATAACAAAACCGGCACGGCCGATGTGGTGATAGATGTAAAAGACCCTACGCCGATGAAGATGTTTTCGTTTGTATCGCCGGTAGATTCAGGTAAATATTTTATAGGGTTTATTCCGCCCGCTAACCCCACAACGGGGCTGAATGATTTTGAATTTGTGGTGTATAAGAAGGCCTCTATGATGATGTTTCCGCCGGATAGTAGCATGACGGTGACATTTGAACCGGAGATGCCTACTATGAACCACGGTTCGCCCAATAACGTGCAGCCTGTGCATGTGGGCAAGGGGCATTATAAAGGCAAAGTAAACTTTACCATGCCGGGGTTGTGGCGCATGCATATGGAATTTAAATCGGGCAACACGGTAGTGGATGCAACGCATTATTTTGATTTTACGCTGTAAAGGCAAGACGGGGTTGTTTTCAACCCCGTTGTTTTTTTATCGACATAGTCATATTCGAAACAATACATAAAAAACGTCCCTCCCCGGGAACGGGGAAGGACTCTCTTTTTTTCAGCAAATCAGTGAAAGGGGGGGAGTCAGTTTTGCTTGCAGATTTTGAAAGATGCATGAGCGTTGCCACCCTGCTGCTGTGCCTGCACTTGCATTATATAGTTGCCAGGACTAAGTTCGCTAATGCTGATGCTTTGCTTTTCCTGCCCTGTTTGCAGTTGCGCTTCTGCTGTGTATATAGTTCTGCCTGTGATGTCGGACAACGTGTATAACAATGTGGTACCCGCTGCCAGTGCCGGTTGCAATATCAATACATCTTTGGCGGGATTTGGGTACACCTGTACATCGGCAGCAAAAGCGTTGACACTGCCTACGCTGACGCCGGGCGGCATGGGTTGCAACAGGCCCTGAGTAACCACTACCGATGGCGTGCTGACGGTATGCACTACCAGCTCGCCTACCGACCACTCGTAGGTATTGCCGCCCACCGCTGCCGAACCACCTGTACTGTTGTGTACAGCCGGCTGCGCATGCACAGCCTGTACACATATAGCCAATGCCGCGGTAATTATCGTGATGAAATGTTTCATAATCTTCCTTTTTGTGTTAATTAATTGTATTCTTTTACCAGCACATTGTTGACACCAGCGCTGTTGAAGCAGCCGGAATCCCATGATGCGTTGGTAGCTGTACCGGTACCACCAGCACCCCTTGCCCACAGGCTAACTGTATGCACGCCGGCGGGCAGGTTCTCGAATATGCCTACTAGTGTTACGGGTGTCATACTTCCGGGGTTACGCAATAACACTGATGATACGCCAATGGTCGTGGCAGTATTATCAACCCGTAGCTCAAACACTACTCCTGCAGCCGTTCCGAACGAGGCAACGTTCAATACGGTTTGTACCGCCAGCTCTACCAGTGTGTTGTCGTCGTGTTTGGTAAAAGTGCCCATGTCATCAATTTTTGTCAGGGTACTGGTAACCGCGTTGAGGAACTGGCAACCCGCCGGCTGGAAAGCAGACACCCTGGTGCCTGAGCCGGAGTACATAGCATAAGGCACACTGAGCAACTGTGACGTGCCGAGGTCGGTATAGCTGGCGCCACCTGCCGGATCCATTTCCACTTGCAGGTATTTATCGCCCGTGCCCCAGTTTACATCGCCCATTGCACCACTTACAACGGAGCCACCGCCAACAGCTACGCTATACAGCCCGTATGCGTTGGTGTTGACTGCATGTGTTTCCTGGTACACTACCGTGCCTGCTGCATTAAGGTCGCGTATGGATAGGCGCAGTCCCAACGCCTGGCTGGCCAGTGGCTGGCCAGATGCATTGCGGGCAACACCCTGGTAATTAAACTTAGCCGGCGCTTGTGCCCCTGCCTGTATATAGCTGAATAGTGTGCAGTATATCGCAACTGCAGCGATTAATAACCTTTTCATACTTCACATAATTTTGACGTTAAATAATACTGCAAATCTATCAGCTATCACAACCATTGTGATGCGTAGAACTACGTGTTTTTGCAGGTGGCGATACTGATTTTGGTCAGATATTTCCAATGTTCAGGATGTTAAAGAAGTGGTAACATAGCATCCCGATGATTTACGTCATTATCATCACAAATGGTAACGGGTAGCTTTGTACATTATCTATAGTGTTATGAAAAGTATGTACATTCTCTTGCTGCCGGCCTTGTTTTTTATCAGTTGCGCTGATAATACCGACGAACAACCCGCTGCTGCAACTGCTGTTGAAGAACAACATGAACACAGTCATGAACAGGAGGGAATAGAACTGAACAACGGGCAGAAGTGGAAGGTAGATGAAAATATGATGGTGTACTTGGTGCAAATGGAAAAGGATATAACCGGCTTTAGCGGCACCACAATGGCAGAATATAAGCAGCTTGCATCAGGTCTGGAACAAAATATAGAATTATTGACATCGAATTGTACGATGGAGGGCCAGGCGCATGATGAACTGCATAAATGGTTGCTGCCGTTTATGGAATTATCAGAGCAATTTTCAGCATCGGCTACGGAGCCGGATGCGGAAAAATATTACGGGCAGATAAAAACTTCCATGGAGGATTTTCACCGTTATTTTGAATAGGTATAAGTCCATAGCTGTGAGAAGTACAGCAGCTTAATATTTTACATAAGGCTTTGAACTGATTTTTATTTGCCCAGTTGCCTTACCGAGCACAGCTACAACAGGAAAAATATAACGTTGAACGAATACAGGGACATCAGCCAGGCTGTACTCACCTCTTAATTTTGTAATTACATAAGAACCATCAAAAGGTGATGGCCCGGCGGCACCTTTCCGGTTGCACGAAGCAAATATTTCGCGCAGCATCCATTCAAAATTGAGAGCTGGTTGTATGGTAGCTGTAAATTTAATTGGTTTCCCGTCCGCGCTCCAATAGTCGTGTACAGTACCGGCGGGTATTTCCAGTTGTTGTCCTGCGGAAAGTTCTATTTTTTCTTTGCCCAGCAATACACCCACACGCCCTTCCTGTACAGAGTATGTCTCTACCTGGCGGTGGTGTATATGAGGCCCG
Source organism: Taibaiella sp. (assembly GCA_019454705.1). Taxonomy (GTDB): domain Bacteria; phylum Bacteroidota; class Bacteroidia; order Chitinophagales; family Chitinophagaceae; genus UBA5543. The sequence goes on from JACFNS010000131.1 coordinate 4,010, forward strand.
GGGCCTTTGCCGCCTTCTTTCAGTTCTACCAGTATTTCTACATATTCACCATTGGTCTCGTTAGTAGACTTAAGAAAGGTGACCACCTCTCCTGTTGCTTCTACCTGTATAGTGTTTTGCATGCAACAAAATAAAAATTATGCGTATCAGATACAACCCTTAGCGGCATAAAAGACATTTTTATCCGAAATATGACCAAGGTCATATTTTATGAATGGTTGTGTGAATAGTTTTATGTCACACAAAACAGACATTATATGAAAAAGCTATTGTTATTGCCCGTAGTGCTGATAGCCCTGCTGGTACAATCTTGTGGTGGCGCTGCAGAGGGTGGCACGGCAACCGCAAGCTCAAATGAATCCTCCGCTGCATCCGCACAACCTCCATCATCCGGCGATGACCCTTCTCAACAGGACGTAGTGGATGTAGCTGTAGGCAGCAAGGACCACAGCACGCTGGTAGCGGCAGTACAGGCTGCGGAACTGGTAGAACCTTTGAAGAAATCAGGGCCTTTTACAGTGTTTGCACCTACGAATGCAGCTTTTGACAAACTGCCCGCCGGTACTGTAGATGACCTGCTGAAGCCCGCAAATAAAGAAAAACTGGCTGATATACTGGAGTACCATGTATCGGTAGGCGTGTTTACAGAAGATATGTTGCGCGATGGCCAGAAAATAGGGCAGGTTAATTCGCAGAATATAACGGTGGCTAAGGAAGGGAATGCTATTAAGATAAACGGTAAGGCTAATGTGGTGGGTACGGTGCGTGCGTCCAACGGTATTATCTATGTGATAGATGAGGTGTTATTGCCTGAGTAAAGATTTGCTTTATAATTGTCCTATGCCCGGGAGGCCGCTGCTTTTGCAGCGGCTTATTTTATGGATAGAGTTTATTTTCTGTACTTACTACTGCTGTGTTTTCTTTCGTGATGTATTGACGAAACAAAAACTACTTTTTTCTTTTTGTAAACCTTGTAAACAACCAGATAAGGGAAGATATCTACTTTGCATTCCCTATATCCCTTTTTGTGCTTTTCTCCGTAAGTATCGGGTGATTGTGCTATCTGTTCAATTTTAGCTCTGACGGCTGATAGAAATTTTTCACCCAAGCCATTTGCACGTTGTTCGTACCATATATAAGCTTCACTAAAATCAGCAGAGATATCATAGTGAAATTCAATTTTAAAAGAAGTCATTGTGCTACACGCCTGCTTTTTCTTAAGGAGGTTCTTGCATAATCTTCTAACTCTTCAAGGTTAATGACTTTAGCCTTGCCTTTTTCGTATTCTGCAAAACGTTGTTCAATGGCTTGCTCCAACAGTTCCTCTTCGCGGCTATCTGCTTTTTCTCCTGCTTTTAGCATTGCGTGTATCATGATGACGGTTTTTTCATTTGCCGTATCAATATACTTTTTTACTTCCTGCCGTATTTTTTTGTCTTTATTGGTCATGCCGCTGCTTTACTCAAAAATACGAAAAAAGTCCTTGATGATATTAACCTACACCACTTTATCCCTGTTAGACCTTTCTTCTACGGTGCGTACAAGTGGGTTGGCGGTGTTGGTAGCGTATTCTGCGCGCTGGCGCAGAATATCTATCGCCTGGAAAACCGCTTCCCTGAAAGATGATTCGTCGGCGATGTTTTTGCCCGCTATATCGAAAGCTGTGCCGTGGTCGGGCGAGGTGCGTACTACAGGCATACCTGCGGTATAGTTTACGCCCTGTCCCTGTGCCAGGGTTTTGAAGCCTACGAGCCCCTGGTCGTGGTACATGGCAAGTACAGCATCAAACTCAGTATAACTGCCACGTGCAAAAAAAGCATCGGCTGCGAAAGGCCCGTAAACAAGTTGACCCTGCTGCTGCATTTGTTCTATAAGCGGTATGATAATCGTTTTATCTTCATCGCCAATAGTGCCGTTGTCGCCTGCATGAGGGTTGAGTCCCAGTACTGCTATTTTCGGTTTCATGATACCGAAGTCTTTCAGCAGGCTGTCTTTCAGCAGATTCAGCTTGGAGGTAATGTTTTCTTTGGTAATGTAGTTGGCTATTTTAGACACAGGTACGTGCTCGGTTGCCAGTGCTACCCTCAGCTCGTTATGGTACAACAGCATCAGCACATCTTTCACGCCAAATTTTTCTTTGAAGAAGGGGGTGTGCCCGGTGTATTGAAAATCAGGAACCTGTGTATTTGATTTATGGATGGGTGCAGTAACAACTGCATCAAGTTGGCCGTCTTTCAGGCATTGGGCCGCTACCATCAGCGAGCGTACAGCGTATTTACCACCCGCCTCTGTCAAGGCACCGGGCTGTATGGGCACTTCTTCCTCCCAGCAGTTAAACACATTTACCTGCTTCTGGCTCAGGTTGCCCAGGTCTTTGGTGCTGTGAAAATTGAAATGCTGGTCTTCAACAGCACGCCTGTAATAGTTGATTACCTTGTTGGATGAAAATATAACCGGTGTGCAGAGATCCAGCAGCCTGTTGTCTGCAAAGGTTTTGATGATGACCTCCGGGCCGATGCCGTTGATGTCACCGATGGTTATTCCTATGATTGGTTTTTCTGTTTGCATTTTTATTGCATTATAGCTTTAATGTTGTTATTGTTTGCCGTAGTGCAGCAGGAAGTCGAGCATCATGCGGATGCCGTAGCCCGTGCCGCCACTTGGTAAATACCCTTGCTTCGAAGTATTGAAAGATACACCAGCTATATCGAAGTGCATCCATGGATAATCTGTGAAATGCTCCAGGAACTTGCCTGCGGATATAGCGCCACCGTTGCTGTCGCCGATGTTCTTCATATCCGCTATGTCCGATTTCAGTTTCTTGCCGTATTCTTCCCACAGGGGATATTCCACCAGCCTTTCGTATTGGCGGTAGCCGCTATCGTGAAATTGTTTTTTCACCTCATCGCCTGCTGTACCCATACATACTATACCATGCGGACCAACTGCTACGGAAGCGGCACCGGTGAGTGTCGCGAAGTCAACTACCAACTCAGGATTGTAGCGCTTTGCCCAGT
>JACFNS010000132.1:0-1075 GCA_019454705.1 Taibaiella sp.
AAAAGGTTTTGGAAATGAAAATTATTTTTTTCATTATATAACTATGGCCTTTCACAAGGATAAGGACAAACTATATGTCCTTTTACCTCCTATTTACACTTATCAACTAACCCTTATTGTCCTACAATCTGACTGTTTGATTGTATAAAACAGCAATTATGTCAGTTTGATTTGTCCATAAAAGTCATTTTGTCATTTAAAAATGAATTGGAATGGGCTTTGCAATATGGTTTCCAGTAAGACGAAAACAATTAAAGCATCTTAAATCTTTTAAATTATGTACACAAACAGGAAAAATTTCATGCTGACACCTTCTAGTTTTTCAGGATTAATGGACAATATGCTGTCCAACAAATGGGACCGTATCTTCTTTGACGACAACCACAGCCATGTGACTACACCGGTAAATATCAAAGAAACCGATAAGTCATATCAACTGGACGTAATTGCCCCCGGATTGAAAAAAGAAGATTTTAATATCACCGTGGAGAAAGACGTACTGTCTGTTTCTTTTGAAAAGAAAGAAGAGAAAAACGAAAGCACAGACAAGTTCATCAGGAACGAATACCAGTTCCGTTCATTCAAGAGAAGCTTTACACTGAATGAAAAAATTGATGCTGCGGGTATTTCAGCAGGTTATACAGATGGCATATTAAGCATCACCTTGCCAAAGGCAGAACCGGCAGCGCCCAGCGTAAAGAAAATAGACATAGCATAAAAGGGTGTTATAGATAAGTAGCATAGAGTAAGTTGACAGACAGCGGGGTTTCTACCCCGCTTTTTTATTTCAGTTCATTCCTGAATCTTTTTATCTCCTCTCTGCCCTTATCGGTAGCAATAATGTGTAACAGGCCTGCCAGGCGCTCAAGGTAAGTATTGACCGCGGCCTGTCTGTCGTCAATAAGCCCGTCAACAGTAGCCTCTGATATCCAGAAACGGTTGATGGTTGTAATGGCATGCAATACCGTATCCATGTCTGCTGATTTTGCAGTATTAAAATATCCCGCCAGGAATAATGCCTTCAGTTCGTTATACAACATCTTTTTTCTTTCTAACTGGCGTTGGGCATAGCGGG
>JACFNS010000132.1:1085-7026 GCA_019454705.1 Taibaiella sp.
AACTCATCATCCTGTTTAAGCATGAGTGGCAGGCTGACAAAGAGGGTGCGGTAGTCGTATTGGTTATAATAAATGCGCCTGTGCTTATCCAGGAAATTATAAATACCAGGCTCCGTTTGTTGCGAAAAAATTGCTCCGTTGGACTCAGATAGCCTTTCAGTCAGTTCCCTGATTAAGTCATTTTTTGTCGGGAAGTAATAAGTAATGTTCCCTCCTTTCATGTTCAGTTCTTTTGCCAACTCCCTGACACCGGCATATTCAATACCGTATTGATTATACATTTCCAGGGCTTTAGCCACTATTTTTTCTTTAGTCGGTATCTTTTTATTTGACATTGTCAAGAATCGCTTTACCTTTGACATCGTCAAAAATAGTAAAGCTTATGCAATTACCGCACACAATATGGAATATTCACGGTGAAAAAATCACATTTCTCCGCATTATTACCAATGAAAAAGGAGAAGAAATACTGGAACTGGAAAACGAAGTGCAACCCAAAGCAGGGCCACCCATGCATGTACATTACAAACAAGACGAATGCCTGACGGTAACAGAGGGGCGGATAGGCTACCAAGTATTGGGTGGTGAAAAAAAATATGCCGGCCCGGGTGAAACTGTTTTATTTAAGGCCGGTGTGCCGCACAAATTCTGGAATGATGGTGATACCCTATTGAAATGTACCGGCTGGGCAACGCCTCCTAATACTATTATTTATTTTCTTCAGGAAATCTATAAATCAACAAATGAAAACAATGGCAGGCCAGGCACCTTTGATGCTGCTTACCTCCTCAACCGCTACAAATCAGAGTACGACATGCAGGATATACCGGGCTTTGTAAGGAAAGTGATTTTCCCTCTCGCACTATTTATTGGTAAGCTACAGGGAAAACACAAAAAGTACAAAGACGCTCCTATGCCTGTGCTTTAACAGAGCTTCCGTTGCCTGCTTCTTTAGGTAGTGGTATATTGATATTGAGTTTATCCTGTTCTTCCATCGCAAGGAACATCGTTTGTGTAGGATAAGCAAAGACAATCCCCTCTTCTTCAAACTTCTTGAATATGGCCAGGAATATCTCCTGTTGTTTATCCATGAACACTGCATAGTCAGGTGCTTCTACATAATATACAGTTTCAAAGTCCAGACTAAAGTTTCCATAACCTGAAAAATGTGAACGATCGAATCTCACTCCCTCTACACTATCAATTATATCTTTAATGTAGCCGGGTATAGCCTTTAATTGCTCATAAGATGCCTGGTAAATTACACCCAGTTTGAAGCTAATACGACGCTCCTGCAATCTTTTGAAATTGTGTACCCTTGAGTTGGTAAGGTTAGTATTCGACACCACCAGTATGTCACCTGTCATGGTACGAATGCGTGTGGTTTTCACACCTACGTATTCAACTGTCCCCGATTTATCATCTACTGTAATGAAATCGCCAATCTCAAAAGGCCTGTCGAAGAAAATAACAAAGTAACTGAACAGATCGCCCAATATGGTTTGTGCAGCCAGGGCAATAGCAATACCCCCTACTCCCAAGCCCGCGATTATTGCGGTGACATCGCGGCCCATATTATCCAACAGGAATACTATACCTAATGCCCATACGATTACATTGACAATGATAAGTATGCCACGTACCTGCCTTTTTTTAATGTCTGCTTCTTCCTGCCTGTTGATATAGCTGAAAACCGTGTATTTGATAGCGGAAGTGATGATGCGCAGCACGTAAAAGGTGAATATCACCATCAATGCTGTGTGTATAACATTATACGCCCTGTCAGAAATTTGCAGTGCACCCGTAGCTGCATAAGCCCCGCCAAAGTACAACATGGGCACTACCGATGCCTTTATCACGTCAATCAGGAAATCATCAAACTGGGTAGTGGTGCGTTCGGCCAGTTTTTTCAGGTAGCGAATAAGCAGGTACTTAAATATCCTAACTACAATATATATCCCCAGGAATATACCAATAGCAGTAGCCCATGCCTGCAGGTTGTTTCCTAAAAATTCACGGTTCATAACTTCATTCATACCTATCGTAAAAAAAATATCCGGGTGCAAAATTAACACCTGCCTGTTATTATTGTTTAATCATATTGTTAATCCGGTTGTTTAGCCTGTGTACCCTGCACCGTAATAATGTCGCGCATAGCGGGTGTCATTTCACCGGATAATTTCTTCTCTACATAGTCTGAATTCATGACACGCAATGTACCCATATAGGTCATGCTGAATTCCAACAGGTCACCCACCTTATACTTTTGGGGATTCTCTCCAAGATCTACAACAATCATATCTGAGCTTTCGCCTACCACCTTGATATTACTATCTACCGGCAACAGGTGGTCTGATTCTATATCCAGTAGCCCCAGGTCTATTATAGCACGGTAAGAAGACTCCTGCTTATCCTGCTGCTCAAACTCCAATACCTCCCCTGTCAGGTTGTGTCCCAGTTCGCCCATAGGCACACCGGGTTTTTCAGTCAACTCAATGATTTCAGCGTACAGCTTAAATACATCGTTATGCATCTGGTCGAAAGGCTTGTTGTTGTACACATCCGTACCCAGGAACAATGTTTCTCCTACCCTGAAGTGATTAACGCCCTCAGGCAGCAGGTGTTGAAATATCAACGGTATGGTAACAGATGAGCCTCCTGAAACATAGGGTATCTTTTTATTGAACTTCGCTTCTATCAGTTGTTTGTACAAACTCAGCTGTATCAACTTATCATGATTGGGCAAAACACCATACATGCAGGTAAGGTTAGTGCCAATACCAATTACCTCTATATTGGGCAGCTCAAACACTTTGGCATAGAAATCAATGAAATCACCACGCATCACCCCTTCGCGCAACTCGCCCAACTCTATCATAATAATGACCTTGTGGGTTTTGCCCTGTTGTACTGCCGCCTCCGACAACAGCTTAATTGTTTCAAACTCAGTATTGAAACTGACATCAGCATATTCTACGATCTTTCTGACAGAACGTTTGGGAGGTGGTTTTATATAGGCGGTTTCCACTTCAGGGCTAATAGATTTTATCCTCCTGAGATTGGATACCCTTGAGTCACACACTTCTTTAACCCCCAGTGCCAGCAATACCTCCAGGTACTTTTTATTACCGCATAGCAATTTGGTTACCACGCTCCATTTCACACCATTTTTTTCAAACAAGCCATCCAGGTAGTTATAATTATCAGCCAGTTTATCGGTATTCAGTGTTACAAAAGCCATGGTTATTTATTTTTCTTTAGACGCATTTCCAGGTATTTATTCGTGAACCCAAGTTGCTCATACAGCATTTTAGCGGGGTTGTCAGGCTCTACATGCAGGGCAATATCCCCGTTAGCAACTTCTATGGCTTTTTGCATCAGCTTTTTCCCTATGCCCTTGCCCCGGTATTGGCCGTGTGTGGCTATATATACCAATATGTTATCCGGTATATATCCGTTCATTCCTGTTTCATTTACAACTACGGCGCCCGGTACTTTATCCCCATCCTTAGCAGCCAATACAAACCCTCCTGGCCTGCCCCCGTCTCCCAGCGAGTAACGCATCGCTTTGGCAATATCTTCTTTGGGGTCTCCGTACTGGTCCAGGTGCTGAAATAAAAAATCGTTGATAGCGTTGAACTCTTGTTCGTTTGGCTGTGCGGTTGGTGTATATGCATTTATATCCATACAAAAATATTTACATCAGCTATGAGCACGTGCACGAATAATGGTGTGCGAATAAAAGATAAAACCCGGCTGGAAATAAAACGTGCGGTAAAAGCTGAAAATGAGTCAGCCGGAATAGAATGTACGCAAAGGTACTAAAAATATTTTAAGGCATAATTTGCGCAACAATAAATCAACATAAAACAATAATAATGTAATTTAAAAACGGGCTACACAGGTTGTTAGCATATTTTTAACGCCTAAAAGCCCTTCGAACCAATCTCAATGCCCCATTTTGACTATCTTGCACCCTTGTGAAAAAGCTGCTGGCCGGTATATTATTACTCATTGTCTCCTTACAAGCACTGCCTGTTAAAGAGTTGGGCAAGATATTGTACCAGGGCCTGCTAACTGAAGAGATACACGAAGGTGACAGCGAGGGAAAGGCTAAAATAAAACCGGTAAAACTGGAAACTACCGGCAGGCCGGATGGCAGCTACGACCCAATGCTCAATAAGCACTTGTCTGACATGGCCATGCTGGCTGTACACCGTACAGACTACTACCTGCGGGAATACGTACCCGAAATACCCACCCCTCCACCTAACTGCGCATAAGCTTTCATTATCATAACTGTATAATTCTACAGTTTAATAAATCCATTTACTTTTCATTCATCTATGCTGGTTGCTGGCCAATCATGCACATCAATTACTATACAAAAAAGAATTTATTATGGCAGGCATTCATAAAATACAAAACATACCACAGGACATAACCCCTGCAGGTGCAATACAACTACTCAAAGATGGCAACTACAGATTTGTGAATAATCTGAAGCTGAACCGCGACCTGCTGGAGCAGGTGAACGCCACCAAAGACGGGCAATGGCCATTTGCAGCTATACTCAGCTGTATGGACTCCCGCACATCGGCTGAGCTGATATTTGACCTGGGATTAGGCGATATATTCAGCATACGCATAGCGGGTAATGTAACATCGGAGAATGTGCTGGGCAGCCTGGAATTTGCTACGGCCGTTGCGGGTTCTAAACTGATAGTAGTGTTGGGACATACCAATTGCGGTGCAATAAAAGGTGCATGCGATAATGTAGAACTGGGCAACCTGTCGAAACTGCTGAAACATATAAAACCCGCGGTAGAACAGGAAACTAATACTAAGGAAAACAGGACAGGCAAAAACGTTGAATTTGTAAACGAAGTAGCCAAACTGAATGTGCACCACACGGTGAAAGAAATAATAGCCGGGAGTGAAATAATCGCAGACCTGCTGAAAAAAGGCACTATAGACATGGTGCCGGCTATGTACGACATAGCCACCGGCGAGGTAAGTTTTTATGACAGCGTAAATGGCGTAAAGGCACAACAATTAGGTGAAGCGATTGCAGTAAACTAAACCAACAGATTGGTAATAAATAACAAGGGGATGTTAGCACATCCCCTTATTCGTGTGCTTCCAATCCGTCTATCGCTCTTTCCAGGAAGAATTTCCTTAACTGGTATGGATAAACCTCGTACCTGGCATTGTCCTCATTAATAAAATATCCTTTTTTCAGCAGGCTGTCAGTTTCATACAACAACGCCAGCGCCTCTTTCCTCTGCCCTATGCGCGAAAAACATAAAGCCTTGTAATATTTCGCCTCGGGCAGGTAGGGGTTAAGGGACAGGCTTTTATCGAAACAGGCTATAGCGCTGTCATTATTATCCTGCTCGTACCAGGTAATACCCATATAACACCAATGCAGGTAATGTGCCCATTCGGGTCCATGCTGCTGGGTTTTGTAATCTATACATTGCTTTATCCAATAACGCGCAGAATCGTAATCGTCTAACTGCAAATGACAGAGCCCGATGAAGAAATCGTATGGATGGTCCATCACCCCGCTGTTGCCGTTCAATGTTTTTGCCAGGCGAAAATCCTCCAGCGCCTCCCGGTAATCGCGACTGAAAATACAACGCGTATATGCACGGTATGGCATATACCTGTGGGGGTCGTACTTTGCTGCACTATCTAAAAAGCGTTTGGCCAGGTCGTGTTTCATCTGTTTGCTAAGGGGCATAGCCTTTTGCTGCCAGAAATAGGCGCGCCACGGGGTTATGGCCAGGGCACTGTCTAAATATCGCTGACGCTGTTGCGAAAACAAGCGGACCGTATTAGCCTTTTGCCAGTAGTAATCAACCAGGGCAGAATCCTCTTTTGAAACGGGCCGGGGCGTATGCTTTGTGTCAGGCTGAGCTAACCCCATGTAACAGTT
>JACFNS010000133.1 GCA_019454705.1 Taibaiella sp.
ACCGGAGACTATGAACATAGGACGGGCGGTAATGCCGACCCTATGGATAAAACCATTTATTCAGGCAACAATTCAGAATTTTACCCGCATGAGCTTGTACACGTGTACCTGACTAATATACAAGTTGAAGCTAATGGAACAGGTAACAGCACTATGGCGCATGAGGGCATAAGTACCTACCTGGGTGGCAGCGGGGGTTACACGTTAGACGAACACTTACACATATTGGCGGATTACGCCCGACAAAACAAGTTGACTACCATAGACGAAATATTGGGAGTAGAGGGTGGCATGGTTGGAGAGAAAGAGACGGATGCGATGTACACTATAGGAGGACTGATTGCAAAAATTACCGATAAGAAAGCAGGCTATAAGGGGATACTGGAACTGATCAATATTCAGGAAGATGATATATACCCATTCGCAGCGAAGATGATGGGCGTAAAGCAGGAGCAAGCTAAGGTTGCCTTGATGAAGGAACTGATGAAATATTAATACGCAAGTCAGGAGACTTGCCCCCAACAGGACGTAGACAGAGTCTACGCCCAACAGAGAGGGGTGTGTCCGGTAGTACGCGGGATTGCTTCCGCCATAACGCCATGGGCGTTACTCTGTCGCAATGACGCGAGTGAGATGTTTTGTCCATCTCCATAGTTAGGGCAAGAATGCAGCATGGGCCACGGGCGGAGTTCTTTTGCTATGCACTTATTTCCCTATTTTCACCCCAAAATATCCAACAATGGACTACTTCATTATATGCCTGGCGGCGCTGATTGGTTCGGGGCTTACTTTATTTTCGGGCTTCGGGCTGGGCACTATATTAGTGCCGGTATTCGCATTGTTCTTCCCTATAGAAATCGCTATCGCGCTCACAGCCATCGTGCATTTTCTCAACAACCTGTTTAAGATAGTATTGCTGGGCCGCCATGCTGATGTAAAGGTGGTGTTGCTGTTTGGCTTGCCTGCTTTGGTAGCCGCATTTGCGGGGGCTAAGGTATTGGTGCTGTTTGCGGATATGCCTGCCCTGCACGAGTATATGCTGAACGGCAAAACATTCAGCATTATGCCCGTTAAGCTGGTCATAGCCGCGCTGATGATTATCTTTTCCATATTGGAACTGATGCCCCGTTTTTCAAAAATCTCTTTTCACAGGCGGTACCTGCCGTTGGGTGGTGTTATCAGCGGTTTCTTCGGGGGGCTGTCGGGCCACCAGGGTGCGTTGCGCAGTATGTTCCTGCTGAAGGCCGGGTTGAGCAAAGAGGCCTATATAGCCACAGGTGTACTCATAGCTGTACTGATAGATATGTCGCGGCTGACTGTATATGCAGGTATATTCAAAAGCATGGGCAACGAGCTGAATTATACGCTGCTGGCTGCTGCCAGCGTCTGCGCATTTGCCGGGGCGTACATTGGTAATAAGCTGGTGAAGAAAATTACCATCGAAACCCTGCACATCATAGTTGCCGTGATGCTGCTGGCCATAGCCGTATTGCTGGGCATGGGTATTATTTAGCCTTTCCTGTCAAAACTGACATAAATCACGTTTTTTGCTGACACCTGTCATCGTTATACAGTATATCCCGCAGGATATTTGTGATTGAATCAACCGCAATCATAATTTTTAAATAATAGACAATTATGGCCAATCAATCACTCGCAAAAAGCGTTTTCCCCTCCAGGGGACTTTGGAAAAACTTCTTCGATGATTCCTTTTTCAACAGGTACATGGATAAGTTTTGGGATACAGCGTCGCCGGCTATCAATATAGCCGAGTCGGACAAGCAGTACACGGTGGATATGGTAGTACCGGGCTTTAGCAAAGAAGATATCCGCATAGACGTGAAGGATAATATCCTGAGCATCAGCGCCGAGGCTAAGAAAGAAACATCGGAAGAGGATAAGGAATACACACGTAAGGAATATAATTTCTCATCTTTCAACCACTCCTTCAGCCTGCCTGAAGACGTGCAAGACGACGCCATAACCGCCGAATATAAAGGCGGAGTGCTGAAACTGGCGCTGCCCAAATCGGGCAAGCAGGTGACGGCCAGCAAAAAGATAGATATACAATAGTTTAGGTTACAGTTGATAAGCAGTGCTAAGAGGCCCCGTTCTTTCCAGTACGGGGCTTCGATTTTTTTAACATCTGCCTGATTTTATGCCTTGCAAAACAATCAGTTATCTTTGTTAGCATGACTGCTTCATTAAGACGGATTGTATTTGTTGTAATCTTATTGAATTGTATAGTAGCGCAGGTATGGGCGCAAAGTAATAATAGCGCCCGCACCCGCTGGGTAGATAGCGTGTATAACTCGCTGAACGATACCGAACGCATCGGCCAGTTGTTTATGGTGGCGGCTTATTCGGGCGGTAAGGATTATAATGAAGAAAAGATAGTGCAACTGGTGCAGGCGGGCCAGGTGGGCGGGCTGATATTTATGCAAGGTACGCCTGAAGCACAGGCTACGCAGAACAATACTTTCCAGAAGCTGTCGAAAGTGCCGCTGCTGATAGGCATGGATGCCGAATGGGGACTGGGTATGCGCCTGACAGGGGTAAAAGACCTGCCCCGCGCTATGATGGTAGGCGCTACTATGGATACAGCCCTGGCCTACAGGCTGGGCGAGGCAGTAGCGGCACAGTGCAAGCGGCTGGGTGTGCATATAGACTTCGCCCCGGTGGTAGATGTAAATAATAATCCCAAGAACCCGATATTTAACGCACGTTCCTTTGGAGAAGATAAGGAAATGGTGGCGAAACTGGGCATAGCCTATATGCGCGGCCTGCAGGATAATGGTGTGATGGCCTGCGCTAAACACTTTCCCGGGCATGGCGATACAGAGACAGATTCGCACAAAGACATGCCGACCATTAATAAGACCATACAACAACTGGAAGCATTGGAGCTTTACCCGTTCCGTAGAATGATAGACGCGGGTGTGCAGAGCATTATGGTAGCACACTTAGACATTCCTGCATTGGAGAAAGAGCCGCATATACCCACTACTTTATCCCACAATACCATCAACAACTACCTGAAAACAAAGATGGGTTTTCAAGGCCTTGTGTTTACCGATGCGCTGAATATGCAGGGCGTTGCCAAATACTTTGAGCCGGGTGATGTAGACCTGAGGGCCTTTATGGCGGGTAATGATGTGCTGTTGTTTTCTCAGGACGTACCAACCGCCATCAGGAAAATAAAAACAGCCATAGACGAAGACAGGGTACCGTATAAAGAACTGGAAATACGTGTAAAAAAAATACTGGCCGCAAAATATGATGCAGGCCTGGCAAAGCGTAAAGATGTAGTGGCCTACAATGCTACCGAAGACCTGAACCGCAGTACGCAGGAAGTATTGTTCCAGATGGCAGAAGCATCGGCCACATTTGTACGCGACAGGAACAAATTAGTGAACAACCTGGTGCGCAAGCAAGGCAGTTTTACCTATATAGGTGTGAATGCTGCTGATGAAACAGCACTGCTGAACGAACTCATAAATGAACTACAGGACATAAAATCAGAGTGGCTGCCTAAGGGAGGGAACAGTGCTGCTGTAAATAAAGTGTTGAGCGCAGTGAACAGCGGAGGCACCTGTATAGTAGCGGTGCACAATATGGGTTTTTATCCTTCGGGCGGAGATTACGGGCTGGATGCACAACAGATGTCCTTCCTGAAACAGGTACAGAACAAACCGAATGTGATACTGGCACTGATGGGCAATCCCTACCTGCTGCAAAACTTCTGTAGTTTCAAAACAGTGTTTGTGGGTTATGAAGACAACGAGCACTCGGAAAAAGTGATGGCAAGTGTGATGATGGGTATTATGCCCGCCAAAGGTAAACTGCCTGTAACTCCCTGCCCCGGTATGACAATGGAGACAGCGCCTGCACTGCTGGCAGACAAACCAAAACCTGTGAAAGACCCTGTAGTGAATAAGCTGGTGAAAGAGTTCTTTATAGAAGATGCAGGTGTGGTAAACCGCGATGCCCTGGACAAGCTGAACATATTTTTGGAGCGTAGTGTGGTAGATGGTGTGTTTCCCGGATGCCAGGTAGTGGCGGCTAAGAATGGGCGTGTGTTTTACAATCGTGCATTCGGGTATTATGATGCATATAAAACGGTGAAGGTGGATACTTCATCTATTTATGATGTAGCATCACTTACCAAAGTATTATCTACCACATTGGCTGTGATGCGCCTGTACGAGCAGAAAAAACTGGACCTGGATAAAACACTGGGCCAATACCTGCCGATGGTAAGGGGCACTGATAAAGAAAACCTGAAAATACGCGACCTGCTGCTACACCAGGCAGGGCTGAAAAGCTGGATACCATTCTATCGTGATACTTATGATAGCACAGGCAAGCCATCCACAATGGTCTTCAGCAAAGTGGCAGCGCCCGGATATACTGTACCTGTTGCACAGAATATGTACATGCGCAGCGACTATAAAGACAGTGTATGGAAAACAATTCTCAACTCGCCGCTGGAAAACAGGGGCAGGTATGTGTACAGCGACCTGGACTTTTACTTCCTGGCTGCTGTGGTGGAACAGTTGACGGGCAAGACATTAGATGTTTATGTCAACGAACAGTTCTATCAGCCTATGGGCCTGAAAAATATTACTTATCACCCGCTGGCGAAGTTCCCTAAGAATAAAATTGTGCCTACGGAAAATGATATGTACTTCCGTATGCAAACGGTGCACGGCTATGTGCACGACCAGGGCGCGTCTATGATGGGCGGTGTAGCGGGCCATGCAGGCCTGTTTGCGAATGCATGGGATGTGGCTGCAGTGTTCCAGATGCTGCTGCAAGGTGGTACGTACAATGGGAAACGTTTCTTTAAGGAGCAGACCATTGGTTATTTCACAGCATACAATTCACGCATCAGCCGCAGGGGGTTGGGCTTTGATAAACCGGAAGCCGAAGCAAACGATTCCGGCCCGGCAGGTGAGCGCACCAGCGGACTAGCATTTGGCCACCAGGGCTTTACCGGCACATGTGCCTGGGCCGACCCCGAGACAGGTGTGGTATTTGTATTCTTGTCGAACAGGATAAACCCGAGTGCGGAAAACAAGAAAATTAATTCGCAATCTACCCGTACCGTAGCACAGGATTATATATATGAATCGCTGGGCATACCTGTGAACAGGAGCAGGCCAAGCGTGAAAAATAAGCAGATGTCGAAAAACTGATTATATAAATCCCCCTTTTTCTAACACCTACATTTTAGTTTTTTTAACATTTTATTGCGTAGTTGCTGGCAAAATAATTTCATATTTGTCACGTTAATGTCAACACACACTAAACTTTTATCATGCACCTACGCTGCTTACTCTTCGCGCCATTGCTGTTGCTATTGTCAACAACAGTAAAAGCGCAACCCTACACCATCAAAGGATCGGTGAAGGATACACTGAATATGAATAACCTGCACAACGCAAGTATCACACTTATTCATGCAACTGACTCCACACTGGAAACATTTACCCGCTCAAAGGAGGATGGCACTTTTGCGCTCAACGTATCAGCACCGGGCAAATATATCCTTATGAGTGTTTTTCCGGGTTTTGCTGATTATGTAGATAAAATAGAAATAAAAGAAAACAAGAAAGTAACAGACCTGGGCGAAATACCGATGGTCACCCGTACGCACCTGCTCAAAGAGTTCGTATTTACCGATCAGTATGCAGCTATCAAGGTAAAAGGCGATACGATAGAATATGTTGCAGACAGCTTCAAAGTAAGGGACAACGCCACTGTAGAAGAACTGCTGAAAAAACTGCCAGGCTTGCAAGTGGACAAAGACGGTAATATACAGGCTCACGGGCAGAAGGTTGAGAAACTGCTTGTCGATGGAGAAGAGTTTTTTACTGATGATCCGGCAGTAGTGTCAAAAAGCCTGCAGGCAAAGGCTGTAGATAAAGTGCAGGTGTTTGACAAAAAAAGTGAGCAGGCAGAGTTTACCGGTATAGATGATGGTGAATCAACACGGACAGTGAACCTGCAATTGAAAGACAATATGAAGAAAGGCTACTTCGGCAAGGTAGTTGGTGGCGGTGGTACAGGTGATGATCAGAACTATTTTGAGAACCAGGTGATGGCCAACTACTTCAAAGGCAAAAAGAAAATCTCAGCCTTTGGTATTATGGCCAATACAGGTAAGATAGGCCTGGGCTGGGAAGACAGGGATAAGTTTGGCGGCAATAACAACAATACCGTATATGAAGACGGGGTAATGTACACCTATAGCGATGGTGATGAATTTGACAGCTGGAGCGGGCAGTACAACGGGCGCGGATATCCCAAAGCCTGGACAGGCGGCCTGCACTTTTCTGATAAATGGAATGAGGATAAACATCACCTTGCTAGCAACTACCGCTATGCCAAGCAGAATATTGAAGCGATAAACAATACCTTTTCACAAATAATATTGCCCAATAACACACAACAATTCAGCGATGAAAGGCAGGATGAGTTTAAAACAGGGCAAAGGCACCGAGTTGATGGATTGTATGAGTGGAAGACTGATTCACTTTCTACATTGAGGCTTACCGTAATGGGTAATTACCAAAATTCACTGAACCGCTCAACCTACAACCAGTATAATATGGATGCCAATGGCGATACATTGATAGATAACCAAAGGCTGACGACCAACGATGCTACTACGCAAAGGCTGAATAGCTCGTTGACATGGAAAAAGAAGTTTAAAAAGGACAGAAGAACGTTGATGCTGTCCATGACTGAAAATTATGAAGAATCAGAAAGTTCGGGTTTCCTCAACTCAGTGAACATATCCAGCATTAATGGAACAGATTATGTAGACCAGAAAAAGGATAACGATCGCCAGGCATTGCAGTTGAACGGCTCGGCAGTATATACAGAGCCTATTACCAAAGTGATGGCTGTGTCGGTAGAGTACAGGTTGGGTGTCAACAACAGTACCTCTGAAAGAACAACATTTAATAAGAGTAACCCTAATACAGATGCGTACGATTTGCGCGACGATA
>JACFNS010000134.1:0-5110 GCA_019454705.1 Taibaiella sp.
TTGACTTGTCCATTGTTTACTGTTTTTGATGTAAACTCTTTTCAGGACAAGACACTGCGCGAGGAACCCACCCCCAACCCCTCCCAAGAGGGGAAGTAATGATTTTGTTCCCGAGTGTTGCCAAAAGGTTGCCGTTTTTCAAATAAAAATTCCGCATCCCGAAATGGTTGGGACTGGCAAGAATGCCTGAGCCACGTTTTGTTCCAAATTGATGCCGTGAATTTGGCTTTCGGAAAATGGAACATTTTACAAGATTTTCACCATCGCGAGTTAACCACCCCGATTTGTACATGCCTTAAAGGCATATACAAATCTGCCCCTCCTAAAAACAGGAGGGGAGTTTTCTCATTTTTTGTTCCGAAATGATGCCGTGAATTTGGTTTTCGGAAAATGGAACATTTTATAAGATTTTCACCATCGCGAGTCAACCACCCTGATTTGTAAATGCCCTCCCGCCGATTGCGGGATAAATTCCGGCATATACAAATCTGCCCCTCCTAAAATCCCGCACGGGCGGAACAGGCAGGAGGGGAGTTTTTTGATTTTGTTCCGAAATGATGCCTGTATTTTGGGTTTCGGAAAATGGAACATTTTTTGTCCCGGAGATTTTTACAAACGGGAGTACGGCTGACCTGATTGAGCGTTTTGCCAGCTTTTTTCATGTCAAAGAACTACTGTTGCTTATACAGGTTTATTAGTGCTTCGTACGAACGAGACTTTCGTAAATTTATTCAAATCTACTACAGCAAATATACATTAATAATGGTGCTTTAAAAAATTTAATTTAACCCTCTAAATTACCGTACAACACTGGCATATTATTTGCCTATACACATAAAAGAAGCTTATGAGGCTGATTAACCTGCTGTTAATAATGACGTTCGCCCTTGCATTTTCTTCCTGGTCAGGGATATGGATAACAGATTAGTGAGTTTCAACGTGAACGGAGAGCAGTTGCAGGGCTCATCTTATATGACTGTAAAATAACTAGTAGCCATACGTTAAAATTATTCTAAATAAGAGCTGCGGGTGTACTCCCCGTGAGGATGGCGCTTACATTTAATGTACAAAACCATCCACATGCAACAACGATACGCTTTCCTTTTAGTTGCAATGCCATTATTGTGCAGCACACAGCTCTTAGCTCAATACAGTATAACAGGTACAGTCAAAACAAAAAAAGGCACTGCCATAGAAATGGCTTATGTATCTGTACTTAATGGAGCAGATTCGTCACTTGTGACATCGGGTCAAACGGATGGGCAAGGCAGGTACGAGTATCGTAATGTACTATCGGGTAAATACATCATAGATGTACAGGCTTTAGGTTACCAACAAAAGAAACAGCCGGTATTGTTAACCGGCAATACTGAAATAGAAACTATAGTGCTGAGTGCGACTGGCACCGAGATGGAAGAAGTGGTGGTGACCGGGCAGAAGAATATCATCAGTACCGAACTTGGCAAAACAGTAGTGCATGTGCGGGAAAGTATGAAGACAGGCAATAGCCTGCTGGACCTGCTGCAGAAGGTACCGGGTATAACTGTAGGGGCAGACGGCTCTATCAGCATTACGGGCAAAGAGGGTGTATTAGTGTTGATAGATGATAAACCCGTGCGGCTGGTGGGGCAGGAGTTGGCAGACTACCTGAAAGGTGTGGGCGCTAATGAAGTAGCCAAAGTGGAGTTGATGACACAGCCATCGGCAAAATACGATGCTGAAGGTAACGCAGGCATTATCAATATAGTGATGAGTGAAGAAAAAAAACAGGGCTGGGGTGGTATGGCCAACGTCCGTTGCCAGCAGGGGCGCTATCCCTTTATCATCACCAGCAGCAACATGACCTGGCGTAAGAATAAGCTGGCGTTTACACTTAGCCCTGGCTACTACCTGGGGCAAGGCTTCCTACAGTCTGAAAAGGTAAGCAGGTCTAAACAGGACGGTGAAACGGTAGCTGTGATAACGGAAGAGGCTTTTAAAAAAGAGATATTCCCTGATTATTCGCTGAATGCAGGCGCGGATTATGATATAAACGATAAAACCTCCGTGTCATTTTCCGCTAAAGGTATCTATCATGCCAATGATGAGGTAGACCAGATAAACTCAACCATTGATAACCAACAGGCAGGACAAACTATTTATAATGTTTCAGAAAACAGGAATGGCCATAAGCGCAGCCATATAGAGCTGGACGGTTACCTGAAACATAAGATTGACAGCAACAGGAATATACAACTGAACGCGGGCAGCTTTATCAACCGCCGCGACATATACCAGAAACTGAACAGTACGGATTATGGTGAGAACGGAGTAATTGTTTCAGAACCACTGGTACTGGATAATAAAATACCCGACAGGATGAACCTGTACGTAATAAAGGTAGACTATGAAACGAAGGCAGGTAAAGTAAAGCTGGAATGTGGAGTGAAAGGGAACTATATGACCATGAACGAGGAAAACAGGTTTGACAAGTATACCAACGGCCAATGGGTAAACGATACAACAAGGACGAATAAGTTTTTGTACAACGAAGCCATCAGCGCCGCCTATGTGAACAGCACAACGGCTATTAATAAGCTACAACTGCAGTGTGGCCTGCGGGCAGAACATACCTATGCAGAGGGCGACCAGGTAACACAGGATGTGCAGTTTATACGGAATTATATATCGCTGTTCCCTACAGCATTTGCTAATTATAAAATAAACGATAACCATACTGTAGAAGCGAATTATGGCAAGCGTGTGCGCAGGCCTAATTACCGCGACCTGAACCCATTTGCCATGTATGCTTCGCAGTACAACATTTTCACCGGCAACCCGATGATTGCACCCATGTTTACCCACAACGTGGAACTGAAACATAATTTCAAAGGCAGGTTTATTACTACGGCTAACTGGTCGAAAACACAAGGCACCTTTATTGAACAACTGGTGTTTGACAACAGCACCAATGTGGCTACACATTTTTATGCCAATAGCGGCAATAATACAAGAACTTCAATTTCCGGGCATTATACCAACCAGGTATATAGCTGGCTGAACCTGGGGCTGATGGCGGAAGGGCATTATGCTGAGTATGAAGCGGACTATAATGGCAGGCACCATTTCGATTCCGCGGCAGGATTTTATATAGGTATGGACGCACAGTTGTCGTTTAAGAAAGGATGGTCGGCCAGTGCGCATTCAAGGTATGCGAGCGCCTACAGAAGCAGCGTAGTACAAATGACGGGCGGCTCTATGTGGGTGCACGCAGAGGTAGGCAAAAGCATGTTTAAAGATACAGCCAGTGTGAAGCTTATGATTACTGACCCCTTCCATACATACAGGTATGTATATAGAATGGACCAGCCAGAAGTAGCTGTTTCATCGAGCACTATGTATAACACGCAACATCTATCCCTGGCATTTACCTACAACTTCGGCAAGCGTGATGAATTGAGAAGGCGCGAGCAATTGGAAGAGGGGAGGATGTAGTATTAAAAACGTCATGGTGAGGAGTGAGGCACGAACGACGTGACCATCCAGTCATGTGTTGGAATATTATGTAGTTTAGATTTATGTTTAAGGGTGGTTGGGTATATATTATGGCATCAGTCAGCAGACGGATTTTATACGTTGGCGTGACATCAGATATTGAAGGAAGAGTATGGGAACACAAAAACAAGGTTTACCCTGATAGCTTTACAGCGAGATATAATTGTGTGATATTGGTTTACTATAAATTCTTTGATGGTATTGAAGAAGCTATAGCAGAAGAAAAGAGGATAAAGTCATGGAAACGTGTAAAGAAGGAGCACCTTATTAACCAAGTAAATTATGAGTGGAAAGACCTGTCTGAAAATATCGAGTATTAAGTCACGTTTGGGTTAGATCGTCACGTCGCTTACTGCGTTCGCTCCTCACGATGACGGTATGTGGGGTTTTGTAGCTGTTTACTAACAACTTAGTAATTTGCAGTATGGTCCTGAGATTAATAATACTTCTGCTGATGGTGCCAATATATGTGGGTGCCCAAAGCAATACGGCGAAACCATTTTTTCTTGGCTATACCGAAGAGTTATATTCAGAAGTATTGAATGAGCGCAGGGTATTGAATATTTACTTACCTGAGGGTTATGACACGGCGGCACGATACCCGGTTATATACTTGCTGGATGGTTCGGCAGATGAAGACTTTATACATGTGGCGGGTATAGTGCAATACAATAATTTTCCATGGATAGGCAGGGTGCCCAAATCAATACTGGTAGGCATTGCCAATACCGATAGGAAACGTGATTTTACCTATCCATCGCGCAGTGCCAGAGATAAAGAACTATGCCCGACAGGCGGAGGCTCGGCCAAGTTCATAGATTTTATAGAACAGGAAGTACAACCTTTTGTAAAAGGGAAATACGCCGCCAATGATGAAACAACATTAATAGGCCAGTCGCTGGGCGGGCTGCTGGCAACGGAAATATTGTTTACCCGCCCGATGATGTTTGATAATTATATCATCATCAGCCCCAGCCTGTGGTGGGATGATGGCGGCCTGCTGAAGAAAAGCCCTGCACTGCTGAAAGATGATTACGCTGTGCCCACTTCTGTATATGTGGGTGTAGGCAAAGAGGGTTCGATGTTTGGCCCGGAAGAGCCTGCTATGGAAGAGTACGCCGAGCGGCTGGTTGAAAAAATCAGCGGGGCAAAATCAGGTAAGATAAGAGTGTACTTTGATTACCTGCCTGACGAAACCCATGCTACCGCTGGCCACCCGGCGGTGTTTAGCGCTTTAAGGTGGTTGTACCCGGTGAAGGAGAAATAAATATTACGTGTGTCAGGAGGTAACTCCTGACACCACTTAAAAGTTATTGGTAAGGATTGGGTATACGAAAAGTATTATTGCAAATATCAGAAGAACAAGATAGTATCTCCAATAGTCAAGAATGCTACATATAATGAGGGTTATTAGTGACATAATAAATAGCAATTGAAAAGAAATGTACTTGAACTTTGACTGATAAATGGAATATGTTCCTGATTCAGTTCCCCAAGGGTAATCTTCTCCCTTTGTATAAACATTCCACAAGTCATGACTAAAAAGAATAATCAATAACAACGGAATGATATTAAT
>JACFNS010000134.1:5120-7007 GCA_019454705.1 Taibaiella sp.
GAAAGTCTATTCATAGTTTGGGTAGATTGATATACTAGTTAGCCCTAATTCGCAAATACCATTCTCTTCGTCTGCAACTTCTGTCCGTTGACTACTAATGTGTAGGTGAATGTACCTGTAACATTATAGCCATGCTCGTACATTACTTCGTTCATGCCGGGGGTGAGTGTAATTTTCAGGCGCTTGATTTCTTTGCCTGCTATGTCTGCTATAGATATGTAGGCATCAGCACCCTTCATGTCCTCGTTGGCTAAAACGGAAATGATGGTCTGCCCATCGAATGGGTTGGGGTGGTTCTGCATCAGTTCTACGGGTTGCTTGTCGTAGGCTACATCGTCAATGCCCACACGCGCTATCTTCTCTTCTGAAAACAGGCTTTCAATACCGTCTGCATCTACCGAGGCCACACTCACATAGCGTGGGCCAATGGCACCTACATGTATATAACCATAGTCACCTGTAATGGTATAAACACTGTCCCAGTCGTTGGTAGTAGAGCGGACGGCCACCCTGTAGGTACCATATTGTTTTTGCGAAGTGATATAAGCTGTAAAGCCCAGCGGGTCCATAGACATATCGAAAGTGGGAGTCTTAGGGCCAACGGCCATCATGGTGGCTGCATTACCGTTAATCACAGACATGCGTGCGAGGTAATTGAAGTTGACAAAATAACTGTCTATTACCTGGTCGTTGTCGGTATCTACACCCAGTATGTCTGTACTAGTGTGTTGCCTGTCGGCATAGTTGGGGTCGCTAACATCGGCATCGCCGTGCTCATTGGCAGAGCAGAAGCGTATGGCTGTGTATTGTTCATCATAAAAAGGTATGTGGTCGCCACCACGGCCTGTACGGTCGAGCGGGGTCATGATATTGACCGTCATGGGTACAGTAGCAATGGGCTTAAGCATCTCATTGTATTCCAGCTTGATGAAACGCGCCAGTTGTTTGTGCGGTGAATTGAAGTTGCCACCGGAGAAAAGGCGCAGGTTAGTACTATCGATTGTTCCTGCCCCCATACAACCGGGAGGTGATGCCGTTTGCCCGCAGATGATTCCGCCAACTACATCGTTATTCATTACTCCCTTGATTTGAATGCCTTTTTGTTTGCAGTATAGTGCGAAAGCCCGCGCGCCGTTCAGTCCCTGTTCTTCGCTGGTGGTGAGTATAAATACTAATGTGTGTTTAAAGCTGTATTTGGCCATTACCCGAGCCAGTTCCATCACCAGTGCAGTACCGCTGCCGTTGTCTTCCATGCCCTGCGCTATGCAGGCGGTATCGCAGTTGTCTTCGCAGCGACTGTCAAAGTGCCCCTCGATGATGATAACGGACTTATCTGAAATATCGGAGCCGGGTAGTACGGCGAATACATTCCTGTGTTGGTCAACACTACATATCTGCTGGTCGAACTGGAGATATGATGCTAAGAGCCTGTTTTCGTTCTGTGCGCTGAATTGTTCCAGCTTGCTATGAATCCACCTGCGTGCGGCGCCTATTCCCCTTGTTGAGGAAACAGTATCAGAAGAAGTATGCCTTGTTTCAAAAGTCTGTAATACCTCCAGGTAGGCTTTCAGCGAATCTGGAGAAACGCTGTTCATGATGCCCTGTGTGATATCCGCACCTTTGCTGATGACAACAGTAGGCGTGTAGGTTGCGGGATTGTAATTGCCCAGCATTACCTGCTCCGCTATCGGGTTTGTAGACAGCATATTGGTTTGCGCGAAAGACGAAACAAACGCGCAGGATATTGCAGCAGTAATCAATAACTTCTTCATAGCACCATTTTATGATGGATATGAAAGTTATTAAAAAAATACGGAATAATTATGCCGCTTTGCGGGGATTGCCTAACTGCTTCAGCATCAATGCGTGCTGCATCAACGCCCTGCG
>JACFNS010000135.1 GCA_019454705.1 Taibaiella sp.
TTGCTGAGGCTGGTTGCTTTTGTGTAGGTGTAGACCTTGATCCCAAACGTATTGACCTGGCTAATGGTTTCCTTGAAAAATTCGTCACGGCAGGCAATGCGGAGTTTCTGTACAAGAATGTTTATGATGATGACTTTCTTTCCAGGTTCAAAAACTATTTTGATATAATAATACTGAAAGATGCCATTGAGCATATTCCCGATCAGCATTTGTTTATACCTTACCTCAAGAACCTGCTGAAACGCGATGGACAGATATTTTTTGGCTTTCCTCCCTGGTACATGCCTTTTGGCGGCCACCAGCAGATAGCATCAAAAAAAGTAGCTATGATGCCCTATTATCATATCCTCCCCAGGCCTATCTACAAACGTATGCTCAAGCTTTTTGGTGAAAGTGAAGGTGTGATTAAGGAACTTCTGGAAATTTATGACACGCGTATAAGTATCGAAAAATTTGAGCGAATCATTAGAAAAAGCGGTTTGCAGGTTGTAAAAAAACAACACTTCTTAATCAACCCTATATACAAGTATAAATTTGGGCTGAAGCCAGTAAAGCAGTCCAGGATTATTTCTGCTATACCTTTCGCACGAAATTTTCTTACTACCTGCGTTTATTATACGGTTGGTATCTCATGAGTTCCATATCTCCCATGACGCATCAGCCTGCAGCTCCAGCATCTGCATGCCGTTTTTTACCATTGCCCCCTGTTGTTTACCCTTTTGTAAAAATATAGTGAATTCAGGGTTATAAATAAGATCGTATAATAGATGTTGGTGACCGAGGACACTGTAGGGTATCGGCGGGTAACTTTCGGTAAAAGGGTACATACCCAAGGGCGTGGTATTAATAATTAATTTGTGGGTCACTATTATTTCATCTGTTAGTTCGGTGTAACTAAGTACCCCGTCCTTTTCAACCCTTGAAACGCTGGTATAACTCACTTTATTTTTGTCCAGTACATACTTAACCGCCCTTGCCGCACCCCCGGTTCCCAATACTATTGCTTTATCCATACCCGGCTTTAGCAAGGGCAACAAGCTCTGTTCAAAACCTATGATATCTGTATTGAATCCTTTGGTTTTGCCTTCAGTAATTTTAATGCAGTTCACAGCACCTATAGTGGCCGCGATATTATCACATTCATCCAGCAATGGTATTACCTGCTCTTTGTATGGCGTTGTAACATTAAGCCCAGAAAGGTCCGGGTATAATTCTAATAGCTGATGTAACTCGCTGACAGTTGCAATAGAAAATGCTTTGTATTCTGCATTGATTCCTTCACGCACAAATTTACCGTTGAAATAGCCCGGTGAAAATGTGTGCCCCAGCGGAAAGCCGATTAAACCATATAGCCTCTTAGCCGACATGATATATAAAATACAATAAAAAAGGGTATGTAAAATACATACCCTTAATTCGTTTTAGTTTTTATCGAGGAACATATGAAAAGTATCTCCTCTTAGCCCGTTGCGCATGGCCTCTAACGGCAGCACCTCGTTAGGAGGTATGTTACCCAGGTTCACATTAGCACCCAGCAATTCGAGGAAGTAAACCTGCTGTGCTTTTTGCGGTGCTTCCCAGATTATTTTTTCCGATGGTATTTGAGTCAATATCTCCTGTACAAGCCCTTCGCGCACTTCTCCTGTACCACGATAGATGCCAACATTACCGCTTTCACGTGCTTCGGCTATTACATATTTTGCACCTGCTTCCAGTTCAGCTTTCATCAATTCTATCCATTTGTATGGAGGAATGATGTGCGTTGCATCTTTCGAACCAACCTCTGATAATACAGTTACATGTTTTGCCAGTTCAGCTATGTACTTGCACTTTTCTTTGTGTGGTATAGTTATCGAACCATCAGACACTTCCACATATTCGAGTTTATAGTCTTTAATAACACTCAAATAATCGTCAAACTGCCCCCTGATAAGGAACGCCTCAAACAAAGTACCGCCGAAGTAAACCGGCATATCATGTTCCCTGTAAATCTCAATTTTTTCGCGCAGGCGGTTGGTAACGAAGGCTGTGCCAAAACCAAATTTC
This sequence comes from Taibaiella sp., assembly GCA_019454705.1. Lineage (GTDB taxonomy): Bacteria > Bacteroidota > Bacteroidia > Chitinophagales > Chitinophagaceae > UBA5543. Next base: position 2,047 of record JACFNS010000135.1, read on the forward strand.
ACAATATCAACATAAGGTGATGCAACGGACATAAAGTTTCTTACATCATCCAGCCCCAGGCCTTTGTCCATAGCCATAGTAATGCCGTACTGGCGTGGCTGCTGCGTACGCTCAGGAATATTCTTCAGAAAAAAGTTCATGTAAACGGTTTGTGTTTCAGTGCACAAAGGTAATTCTTTCAATATTGACACGCCAACGTTGGTAAAATGATTTTTTCACTTGTATATTAGCGTTATATTTAGCAGCTATGAAACGTAATGTATCACTTTTAGGATTGATCATCGGACTATTGTTGCCCGTGGTGGGTATATTTATCGTGTACCTTGTTATGTCGCGCGGCAGCTCGTTCGATTCCTTTTTCAATACCTTGAAGCACAATTTTGACACTGCTGCACTCGTACTCAGCCTGAGTATATTGATAAATATAATTCCGTTTATATATTACACTAATCGCAGGCTTGACCTCACAGCCCGTGGCATACTCATTGCTACCATGCTATACGCCGTGTTCATTGTATTACTAAAGTTCGTATGGTAAATGAGGTATTACATCATAGCGGGCGAAGCCAGTGGCGACCTGCACGGTGGTAATCTCATAAAAGCTTTACATAAAAAAGACAACCAGGCCAACATCAGGTGCTGGGGCGGCGATAAGATGCAGGCAGCCGGTGCAACCCTTGTAAAGCACTACCGCGACCTGGCGTTTATGGGTTTTGTAGAAGTGATAGCCAACCTCCGTACCATTCTCAGCAATATTGATTTCTGTAAAAAAGATATACTGGCATACAGGCCTGATGTATTGGTACTGGTTGACTACCCGGGTTTCAACCTGCGCATAGCGGAATGGGCGCGACAGCAAGGGTTGAAAATTGTCTATTACATATCGCCACAGGTATGGGCGTGGAAGGCTAACAGGGTCAAGAAAATCAAACGGGATGTTGATAAAATGCTGGTGATACTGCCTTTCGAAAAGGATTATTACCATGATAAATGGGACTATGATGTGACCTACGTAGGCCACCCGCTCACCGAAGTGATACAATACGAAAAAGAGCATGTACCCGTTCAGAAATTATCTGACAAACCGATTGTTGCATTATTGCCCGGAAGCAGGAAACAGGAGATAAAGGTAAAACTGCCCATCATGCTAAGCATGGTGGAGCGTTTTCCCCAATACCAGTTTGTTGTAGCCCAGGCGCCCGCACAACCCGATAGCCTGTATAAAGACCTCATCGGCACAAAAAATGTATTGATAGCCAACAACCAGACCTATAATCTGCTGAAGCAGGCAACAGCCGCTTTAGTGACCAGTGGCACTGCTACACTTGAAACAGCCCTTTTGGGCGTGCCCGAAGTGGTTTGTTACAAGGGCAACCCCATATCCTTCTGGCTGGCTACCAAACTGGTGGATGTAAAATACATATCGCTGGTTAACCTCATAATGGACAAAGAGGTGATAAAAGAACTGATACAGGACAACTTCAATGAAGCACAACTGGAACAGGAACTCAGGAAGATAATGGAAGACGAAGCTTACCTGGTTCAAATGAAACGGGACTATGCTTCTCTTTGGGATAAGCTGGGTACCTACTCCACATCGGAACTGGCGGCGGAGGAGATAATCAGACTACTTCGTAATTAACCTGACAATCATCACAATTACAGCTACCAAGAACATTAACAACGATATCCTGTTCATGCCGTGCATGAACTTCAGATCGATATTCCTCGGTTCGTTCGGGTCACGTTTACGCAGGTATAAATATGTCAATATCTGTTTCCACATAAATTTGGCAGTGCATAATAAAGTTAAGGAAATTTGGATTAAACCCGGAATGCTGAGTATATTTGCACCCCGCAACGGGGGATTAGCTTAGCTGGTTAGAGTGTCCCGCCACGGCGGGAAGGTCATCAGTTTAACTGACATAGTTCTTTAAAACTTTAATAGTATTTCTCAGGGGGATTAGCTCAGCTGGCTAGAGCGCTTGCATGGCATGCAAGAGGTCATCGGTTCGACTCCGTTATCCTCCACAAGCTTTAAGTCGCCTTCGGGCGGCTTTTTTCATTTATACCAATTACGAATTTGATGTCCGGAGCGTCCCGCTGTGGCGGGAAGGTCATCGGTTTCCCGTACGTACGGGATTATCCTCCACAAGCTTTAAGTCGCCTTCGGGCGGCTTTTTTCATTTAAAACCCGTGATTAAACCCTACCCGGATAGCTATAGTATTCCTGTATGGACTGTTGACATTTTGCAATACATCATACAATGCCATAAATACAAATGAAGAACGCTCCCCAATAGGCTGGCGAAGGCCGCCACCCAATAACAGGCAGGGCACGCTTACGGTCTTATTAATAGTCATAGGTGGTGGTGGAAATTTCGTAAAATCATTGGTGTGTTCTTTATAAGAGGAGATATTATGCTCATATTCTGCGTGTGCAAATATGTTGTTCCAGATAACATACCTTGTCCATACACTGGGTGAATAAAAATGCGCATTAAGCGAACGCCTTTCTTCTACCAATGGATCAGGGTTGGTAATTACACTGAAATAATCCTTTATCCTGAGATATTGATACCCGAAGCCAATACCTGCTGAAAACTCATCGGTAATCCTGTAACCGAGTATGGGTGTAATACCCAGGTTAGTAACACCGGAGCCTATACCAAACAATCCCCAACCACCAACAATTATCCGGCTTGGGTCTATCAGCCTGTCGTCTTTTACATTTTTCTGTGTCCTGTTCAGGGGCTTGCCCGAGCTGCTGTACACTTCTTCCTGCGCTACAACCGCACCGGTCAAAAACATGCTGAAAAACAAAGTCGCGTATAATCGTTTCATACTATTCTTTTTTGCTACAGGTTTACGTAAAGTTACTGTAAAACGCAGTTACAGCCTGTAATATTACGTATTGACCCGACATATTCCTGTCAAAGTTTTCACAAAGAATCAGGAAATATCTTTCTGGGGTTTAATATACCGTTCGGGTCAAATACATCCTTAATCGCCTTCATCAGCCTGAGTTGTGTATCGCTAAAAGCAGTATGCATATAACCCTTCTGCACCAGCCCTATGCCATGCTCGCCAGAGAGTGTGCCACCCAACTTTACAACTTCTGTAAACAACTCCCTGATGGCTATGGGTAGTTTATTTTCCCATTCATCTTCGCTCATATCGCCTTTCAATATATTCACATGCAGGTTGCCATCTCCTGCATGCCCATAACATACTGATGAAAAACCATACTCCCCGCCTATCTTCTTTACGGTTGCTAACAATTGGGGCAGGGCTGCTCTTGGAACCACGGTATCCTCTTCTTTATATACAGAATGGTTTTTTACCGCTTCGCCTACCTTTCTGCGCAGTGCCCACAACATTTCCTTTTGCTCGTGGCTGTCTGCGAACAATATTTCTCCTGTTTCAAAGGCACTTAATACTTTCATCACCTCTTCAGCCTGGTGCTGCAATACATTGGGTTCTTTACCGTCCAGCTCTATTAGCAGGTGTGCCTCTGTATCTTTAGTCAGTGGTATTGAGGTATTGCCCGAATATTCTATTGTCAGCAGTATAGCCTGCCGTTCCATAAATTCAAGTGCCGAGGGTGTAATGCCTGCCAACAAGATAGCATTTACCGCCCTGCAGGCTTCTGTAGCTGATGGAAAAGGCACCAGCATCAATACATTGTGCTGTACCGCCGGTATCAACCGTAACACTATTTTCGTTATCACGCCTAATGTTCCTTCACTACCTACTATCAGTTGTGTCAGGTTGTAACCCGTAGCGTTTTTCAAAACATTAGCTCCTGTCCATATTATTTCACCATTTGCCAGCACCACTTCCAGGTTCAATACATAATCTTTCACTACGCCGTATTTCACCGCCCTGGGGCCACCTGAATTCTCAGCTATATTCCCTCCAATAAAGCATGAACCCCTGCTCGACGGGTCTGGAGGATAAAACAATCCTCGTTCAAGCACATGCTCTTGTAATACTTGTGTAATGACACCCGGTTCCGTTGTCACCTGGAAGTTGTCTGTATCCAGGTTCAATATCCTGTTCATCCGCCCCATGTCCAATACTACCCCGCCACGTACCGCCAATGCCCCGCCACTCAGTCCTGTACCTGCCCCCCTAACGGTCACTGGTATTATGTGCTCATTGCAGTATGCCAATACCCTGCTTATTTCCCCGGCGGTATCCGGTTTTATCACCACCTCAGGAACATATTCCAGGTCTTCTGTTTCGTCCGAAGCAGCCTTTTTAAGCGCTTCCTCATCCGTCAAAACATAGTACCCGCCCACTATTTTGGCGAATACCTCCAGGTCTGCAGGGCTAATTTTCCTGTAGTTCATGTAACAAAGTTCTCATTCTCACGATTTATTCAATACTATGCGTAACAAAATATTTTGCATTATTATAGTACCTTGCATTGCATGGTACTATAATAATCGTAAATTTGCATCGTAAACATGAGCAGATGAAATTAGAGAATACGGAATCGCAGATGAAAAAGGGCCTGTTGGAGTTGTGCATCATGGGCATTATCCAGAAAGAAAAGGAAGCCTACCCCAGCGATATACTGGAGCAGTTGAAAGCAAATAAACTGGTGGTGCTGGAGGGGACGTTATACCCATTGCTCACCAGGCTTAAGAACGCCGGCCTGCTAAACTACCGCTGGGAGGAATCTCCATCAGGCCCGCCCAGGAAATACTTTTCGCTGACGGAGGACGGCGCTAAAATATATGAACAACTGAAAACAACCTGGACAGAATTAAGTACATCAGTAAACAATTTAACCACTACAAATAAATAAATCATGCAAAGGATAATACAGATAACCATCGGCGGACAGGTGATACCCATCGAAGAACGCGCCTACGATGAGTTGAATAAATACATCACATCTCTGGAAATACAATTTGCAGGCGAGGCAGGCAAAGATGAAATCATAC
>JACFNS010000136.1 GCA_019454705.1 Taibaiella sp.
CGCTATAAGTGTTCGAAACCTTTTATCCTGAATCAAAAAGGTGTTTAGCTTTTTGAGGATCCCCTCCACAGTACAATACGATGGTTTTTATAGCTTCCTGCTCCAATTCTAATTCAAATTTCAATTTCGCTATTTTGTAGCTAGCTATCTTGTTGAGCTTTTTGTAGGCGATTATGAGTATAGCCAATATCATCGTCATATACAGCATTACTTTTATGCCATTTGTATTGCGTGATACAAGATGTTTAGCATTCAAGTGTTGTTTTATGAACTTGAAGAAAACTTCTATCTCCCATCTTTCTTTATACCATGCAGCAATCTGATAAGCATCTTCATCTATGATATTGGTTACAAAGCAAAAAGCTTCTCCTGTAGCATCAATAACACCTTTCAGTATCCTATATTGATTTTTCGTTTTTTTCTCATCCTGGTTAATCAGGTATCCGGTTTTATCGCTCGTTATTCTTAGTGTACTTTTCTGTGGTTTAGACGGTAGAACCCGATCCTCAATGATTTTACATCTTATATTCTTGTTAGCCCTACCGATAAAAAACTTTTTGTCTACACTAAACTGATCAAAGCGATTACGTGTTTGTAAGCCTCTGTCAAAGACAACAATATTATTTTTCAGTCCGTTGTCACTTGCGATTAAATCACCTAACGCCAAATGTTCGCTTACATAAGATTGTTCTGTGTGAGCTTTTGCCTTAGACGGCAAGGAGCCTTTTAGAATAATGCTGTATTTGACATGCCTTTTGTCGCCGGTGCCATTTTTCATGCCAATAGAAAAAAGTTTTGTTGCCAAGGCTACATAGGTACTATCTACCTTTGACAGGCTTTTCTCTTCTTTTAAGACTTTGTTATAAATGCCGAAAATCGTTTCAAACATTTTTTCAAAGTATTCAGCATTAATTGTGCAGATACGGTCTCTTAAAGAATTATACTTCCCGTCCAAAATGTCATAATGCGTAAACGACCTAAATTTTGCTGATTGTAGATACGTTTCCATTACACGCAAGCTGAGTTTGTTAGAATGTAACATCGAAAACAAAATCAACTTGAACATAAGTTCGCCGGACAACTTCTTTACCTGTACGTCAACTTTAGTCTCAACTGCAAGGTCTCTAAATGTTTCTTCAGGAATTAATTTGAGCAAATCATTAACTCTCATCCTTAAATTTACAGATCATAAGGTTTCGAACACTTATGGCTTCCCGCTCAGACCTAAGATAAACTAAGCGTCCGCTTTAAGAAATTAAATTTGCCATTATTACATATTTTATGTAATTTAGCTATTGAAAATATTGCGCAATGTTATTATCGCATTGCCGCATTGTCCTATTACCGCATTAAACTAAAAACCATGAAAACAAGTCATCAAACCTTCATCCTCGAGATGGTAAAACACGGCGACAAAGAACTCGCCTGGCAAAAAGCCAACCCCGGAAACAAAGGCGGCAACAGCGCCCGCAAAGCTGCCGACCGCCTGCTGCGGCGCCACCCCGAAATGGCGGCTGAAATAGAAGAAGCCGTCGCCACCATACGCCACCAGGCATACAAGGAGGCCTACCGGCTCTATACCGAAGAGCAGCGAACACCCCTGCTCAGCATGATGCAGCGCCGCGAGATACTCGCCCGTATAGCCAGGGGCGAAGTAAAAGTATGCCGCTATGTAAAGAACGGCGACCGTTACATCATGTTGTTTGAAGACCCCCGCCCCCGCGATATGATGCAGGCTATGCAAATAGATGCAAAGTTTGAAGAAGCCTGCAACCGTATGCGAAATTTTAACGACCCCGTCCTCTCCCAGTTCAACATATATATTGACGGCCGTCCCTGCGACGACCCCGCCGCCCCTGTCAACACCGACCTCCCTCCCGGCATCGTCATGCTCCCCCGCAAAGCGAAAAAAATATTGCAGGAACCCTCGGCTTCCGGGAGCGTAGAACTGTCCCCCGCTGCCTGTCCCGACTGTTTTGGGAGCGGGGGTGATCCCGCATGTGCGGGAACGGGGGTGGGACACTCGCACAGGACACAAAACACGAGTCTAGACCCCGTTTCTCCCCACTCCCCCCTATACCACACCTACCTGAATATCCTGGAGAAACGCAAACTCGCCGAAGAAGACATCTTGCACGCCACCTGGTACAGTCAGCACAAGCGTGCCGAAGCCGAAGCTCCGCCACCGCATATCTATACCGACGAAGAAATAGCCGAAATGGACCGCGCACTGGCAAAGGAGCGCAGCCGTACATTGGGGCAGCCGCAGTACAGCACATTCGGCAAAATGTATTTCCCTGAAAAAGATACACGATGCAACCTGTAAGTATTCAGCAGGGCTTAGTTCAACCCTGCCAGGCAGGCATTGATGGCGTCAAAGTCCGGCACCTGGCCGGCATCTTCCAGCACCTCGGCATAGCGGACGATGCCCTCTTTGTCTATCACAAAGGCGGAGCGCTTGGAAACACCTTTCATATCATTAAACCATTCAGCGTATATGGTATCGTAGGCGGTAGAGGCCTCTTTATTAAAATCGCTGAGCAGGGGGAAGTTCAGGTTCTGTTCTTCTTTGAACTTGCCGTTGGCAAACAGCGAATCCACAGATATGCCATACACCTGTGCATTGGCATTATTATAAAAGGCCAGGTTGTCCCTAACGCCACACAGCTCTTTGGTGCAGGTGCTGGTAAATGCCAGGGGATAAAACAGCAGCAATACATTCTTGCCCCGCTGCTCGCTCAGGGTTACTTTGTTCTTTTCCGTGTCGCGCAGTGTAAAGTCGGGCGCCTGTTGGCCGATTTGTATAGACATAGTTCCTTTTTTTGCGATAAAGATAAGGGAAAACAACCCTGTCAAATTGAATGGCAGACTGAAAAAAATTCCCTGACAGAATATGCAGTTATTAGTAAAAAATATATGGTATTGCTGAAAAAATGGCGCAACTTTGCCCTCCCCCGCCAAATGGCACAATAGATGTTGAGTAGGGTTTGAAACACAATCGTTAAATATTTAAATATTAATAAACTATGGCTAAGAAAGTAAACATTACTCCCCTTCATGACAGGGTGATCGTAGAACCGGCCGCAGCAGAAGAGAAAACAGCAAGCGGCATCATCATCCCCGATTCGGCAAAGGAAAAACCACAGCGTGGTATAGTAGTGGCTGCAGGCCCGGGCAAGAAAGACGAACCCATGAGCGTTAAGACCGGCGACACGGTACTGTATGGCAAATACGCGGGTACCGAGATTTCGCTAGAAGGCAGCGATTACCTCATCATGCGTGAGAGTGATATCCTGGCCGTAATATAATTCACCCTCTGTCCCCGTAGGGGATGCGACGGGATTTAAAACCAATTCGTAAACAGTAAAAAATTGAATAGATTATGTCAAAGCAATTATTTTTCAATACCAGTGCGCGCAACAAGATGAAAGCCGGTGTTGATGCATTGGCCAATGCCGTGAAAGTAACATTGGGACCTAAGGGCCGCAATGTAGTGATAGAGAAAAAATTCGGTGCTCCTGCCGTTACCAAAGACGGTGTATCGGTAGCTAAAGAAATAGAACTGGAAGACGCTATCGAGAACATGGGTGCCCAGATGGTGAAAGAAGTAGCATCTAAAACCGCTGACGTAGCGGGTGACGGTACTACTACCGCTACCGTACTGGCACAGTCTATCATCAGCGAAGGGCTGAAGAACGTAGCAGCAGGCGCTAACCCCATGGACCTGAAGCGCGGTATAGACAAAGCCGTAGCTACAGTGGTGGAAAACCTGAAAGCACAATCTACCAAAGTTGGTAACGACAATAAGAAAATAGAGCAGGTAGCAACCATCTCTGCCAACAGCGATAATACAATAGGCAAGCTGATAGCTGAGGCAATGGCTAAAGTAGGTAACGAAGGTGTTATCACCGTAGAAGAAGCAAAAGGTACTGACACTACTGTAGAAGTGGTAGAGGGTATGCAGTTTGACCGTGGCTACCTGAGCCCTTACTTTGTAACCAATACGGAGAAAATGAACGCTGAGCTGGACAATCCTTATATCCTGATGTACGAAAAGAAAATCAGCACGATGAAGGATATACTGCCCCTGCTGGAAGCAACAGTACAAACAGGCCGTCCGCTGTTGATAATAGCTGAAGACGTAGATGGTGAAGCACTGGCTACACTGGTGGTGAACAAACTGCGTGGTTCTCTGAAGATTGCCGCTGTTAAAGCCCCCGGCTTCGGCGACCGTCGCAAAGAAATGCTGCAGGATATAGCTGTACTGACAGGCGGTACTGTTATCAGCGAAGAGCAGGGTTACAAACTGGAAAATGCAACTATCCAGTACCTGGGCCAGGCCGAGAGCGTAACATTAGATAAAGACAATACTACTATCGTAGGTGGTAAAGGCGCTAAAGAGAACATCGATGGCCGCGTAAACCAGATAAAAGCACAAATAGAAACTACTACCAGCGACTACGATCGCGAGAAACTGCAGGAGCGCCTGGCTAAGCTGAGCGGTGGTGTTGCAGTACTGTATGTAGGTGCTTCTACCGAGGTAGAAATGAAAGAAAAGAAAGACCGCGTGGACGATGCACTGCACGCTACCCGTGCTGCGGTAGAAGAAGGTATCGTACCCGGTGGTGGTATCGCGTTCATCCGCGCTATCGACAGCCTGGCCGATCTGAAAGGTGAGAATGCTGATGAGAACACAGGTATCCAGATTATCCGCCGCTCGCTGGAAGCGCCGCTGCGTACCATCGTTGAGAATGCAGGTATCGAAGGCTCTGTAGTGGTACAGAAAGTGAAGGAAGGTAAAGGTGACTACGGCTTCAACGCACGTACAGAAGTGTATGAGAACATGATGGCTGCGGGTGTAATAGACCCCACTAAGGTAGGCCGCGTAGCATTGGAAAACGCCGCGTCTATTGCCAGCATGCTGCTGACTACTGAGTGTGTGATAGCTGACAAACCTGAGCCTAAAGAAGCTCATGGCCACGACCACGGTGGTATGCCGGGCGGTATGGGCATGGGTTACTAATACCCAGGTGAATAAGGTTAATAAGGTAATAAGAAAACATCCCGCCTGTGGCGGGATGTTTTTATCTGAAGAAGTTGATCAATAGAAATGCGGGCAAAGCGTACGGCTCTTTTCATACAGCGGGTCGCGGAAGAGGCCGGTTTTAGACAGGCTCAGTTCGAAACCGCCGCGTAGCCTGCTGGCATCTGTCAGCTTAGATACATTGGTATCGTAGCTCAGCCCTACCGATAAATCTTTATAACGGACTTTCACAACAGGTATTATGGCATCGCCTACACGATAAAACACGCCGCCGTAAATAGAAAACAATATAGCAGTAGAGCTGGGAGGCATTTTGTTCCAACCAATCAACCCACCACCGATGATTTCAGTATATGTGCCTTGCTGCATAAAGTTCGCGTGCAGTTGGTAGCTGAATACCTCGCTGGCTTGTACACTCACCCCGGCATTAGCGTTCCAGCGTATGCCTATGTTAATGTTCCTGTCGCTGTAAAAGGAATATTTGGGGCGAGAGAAGTGGTAGCCTGATACCCCTACTACATAACTCACATTATTATCCTGCCCCGTAGTACCGTTCAGGCTGATACCGGAACCAATATCCCACTGGGTGAAACTGGGGTCGGGCAATACCTCGCCCGTGGGGTTGGCAGGGTCGTATTCTCCATTCTGAAACTGGTTGTCGAACGTGGCCTTGGAGGGGTCGAAGCTGCGCTGAATAAATCCACCTGTAAAACCTACAGAGAGGAAAGTGTTCTGCTCCCTGCTCAGCGATTTATTGTAATTGATAGCCGGGTACAGGCTGGTAGTCTGCAGACTGATGCTGCCCGCCTTATCGTAATATGCCAGCAGGCCAACACTTACAAAGTCATTCGCCTCGCCACGTACGGGTATGCGTGTTTCCGCATTCACCACCGCTGTCTGGAAAGGTTTGCTGATGCTGCTCCACTGGTTACGGTACACCACCCCTACCTTATAATCACCGGTAAAGATACCTGTGAGTGCAGGGTTGCGAAGGATGGATGTTTCGTAAAACTGCGAAAAGTGTATGTCCTGTCCCTGCGCCATACTTGCGCATAGCAATAATGCGAATCCGCCTGCCTTTTTAAAAATCTGCTTCATACTCCTCATTCATCTATGGGTTAACGGATAATAGTTACATCACCTTTCAGTTTCAGCAGATCGCCGTTTTCGCAATAAGCTTCCACTGTCCACACATACACGTCGGGCGGCAGTTGCGCACCGTTGAAATTACCATCCCAGCCGTATGTTTTATCGTTTACAGATACATCTGTACGTTCATACATTACCTGTCCCCAGCGATTGTACACCCTGAAAGACTTGAGCGTAGTAATACCCGTACCGCGCACCATGAATATGTCGTTCACACCATCACCATTGGGCGTAAAGGTGTTAGGTACAAACAACTGGCTTTCATCGCACATTACTTTTATGGTGACATTGGCTGAGTCAACGCACTCGTACCTGGAAAACACCTTAACCGTATAGGTAGTGGTTTTAAATGGTGATGCAATTGGATTCGAACATGTTTCGCAGGACAACGTAGCTGACGGCGACCAGAGGAAACGGGCTATATGCGTGCCCGATGCCAGCAGGTCGGCACTGGTACCTGCTACAATGGTATTTTCGCCACGTACAGTTACAGTGGGTTTGGGGTGTACCGTCAGGTCTACATGACTGGTATCGGGTATGCAGCTTCCTTCGTAAGCCACAACCCTGTATTTTGTGGTTTCCCATGGAGACGCAATAGGATTGGCACTTGTATAATCATCCAACGAAGCCGATGGCGACCATATATAAGTGCGCGCCCCTGAAACGTTTAATGTAAATGTTTCGCCCTGGCATATTTCTCCACCTATACCCACTATGCTTACTACATGCGTTTTCAAATCCACAACACTGGTAGCTGTATCCTGGCAACCATTTATATCCGTACCTATAACCG
>JACFNS010000137.1:0-2664 GCA_019454705.1 Taibaiella sp.
CTCATTACTTGAGACACCGAATTTCTATCATTATATGTCAGCATGGGACAACCTGCAGGTGGCGGCTGCTATTAAGCAAAGGGGTAAAGACGACCGGCAGGCAGTGCTCGAAAAAACAGGCCTCTGGCAGCGCAAAGACAGTAAATTTAAAACCTACTCACTGGGTATGAAGCAACGATTGGCTATAGCCTCTACCCTGCTGGGCAACCCAGATGTGCTGGTCTTTGACGAACCTACCAATGGACTAGACCCTGCCGGTATTGCCGAAATACGGGAACTCATTATTCAGTTGAACCAGGAAGGAAAAACCATCATCATGGCCAGCCACCTGCTGGATGAGGTAGAGAAGGTATGCACACACGTAGCTATACTTAAGCGTGGCGACCTGCTGCTGAGTGGCAAAGTAGATGAAGTACTGGTAAGTGAAGACCAGGTGGAAATTGGTTCTAGAGACATTACAAAACTCTTGTCTGTTATATCCGCTATGCCGGGTGTACATAGCGTGCGCCAGACAAATGGCGCCCTGCAACTCAATTGCGACGCGCATATATCTACCAGCCGGATAAATGAGTATTGCCAACAAAACGGCATCACTCTTTCGCACCTGGTTTTGAGAAAGAAAAGCCTGGAAACAAAATTCATGGAACTAACCAACAAATAAGCTACCAATGAACAACTTACTCAATATAGAATGGCTGAAAGTAAGGAAGTACCCTACTTTCTGGATAATGACAGGCATGTTTGCAGTGCTGCTACCCTTGTGGAACTATAGTATCAATAATGGTTTCATGAAAATGGGAGGCAGCGGTAAGGATGGTATCAATCTTCTTGACCAGGCATATGCTTTTAATAATGTATGGCAAAACCTGGGCTGGTGGTCAAGCATATTTGTCGTATTCATATCCGTACTTGTCATCATCATTACGTCTAACGAATATACCTTCAAAACCAACAGGCAGAACGTAATAGATGGGTGGACAAGGCTGCAAGTGCTGCACGCTAAATGGCTGATGGTGCTGGCTCTTTCGGTTGCAACAACAATTTATGTATTTATCACAGGCATTGTGTTTGGTATGGCTAACGATAGTTTCTCAAACTTTCCGGGGAATATAAACGGCTTGTTTTACATCTTCATACTATCACTCAATTACTATGGTTTTGCGCTGTTGATAGCCCAGCTGTTTAAGAGAAGTGGTATAGCCATAGGCATATTCTTCCTGTACAATATGATTATTGAAAGCCTTATCCGTGGATTTGTGAATTGGAGGTTCGATTTTCCCGCAGGTAACCTGATGCCCCTGCAGGCAAGTGATGAACTGTTACCATTTCCTTTGATAGAAATAGCCAAGACTCTTATACAAACCCAGGAGCAGATAACAGACACTACCTATGTGCTGGTATCGTTAGCATGGGTAGGGACGTATTATATTATCAGCAGGTTTCGGTTACTGAAATCGGATTGGTAAATTTGCACCATGACGATTGACAGGCCTGTATTATTAGTAACAAACGATGATGGTATCACAGCCCCGGGTATCAGGGCGCTGATAGAAGCGGTAAAAGACCTGGGAAAAATAGTAGTAGTAGCGCCGGACAGCCCGCAGTCGGGCATGGGACACGCAGTAACTATTGGTGAACCGCTAAGGCTATACCAGGTACAGATATTTGATGGTATAGAAGCATGGGAAAGCAGCGGCACACCTGTCGATTGTGTAAAACTGGCCCGGGACATTATCCTGAATTATAAGCCTACTCTATGCCTGAGTGGTATCAATCACGGAGCCAACCACTCTATTAATGTAATATACTCAGGCACCATGAGTGCTGCTATGGAAGCCGCTATTGAAGGCGTACCCTCTGTAGGGTTCTCGCTGTTGGACTACCGCCACGATGCGGACTTCAGCATAGCCAAAGATGTGGTAAGGGTTATTACACAAAAAATGCTGGCCCGGAAACTACCTGACCACACCTTACTGAATGTCAATATTCCCGTTGTAACTAAAGAAACATTCAAGGGCATAAAAATATGCAGGCAAGCCAATGCCAAATGGCAGGAAGAATTTGATAAACGAGTAGATCCCCGTGGGAAAGATTACTATTGGATGACCGGTAAATTCGTCAACCTCGACAAGGGTACGGGTACAGACGTGGATGCCCTGGCCGAGGGCTATGCATCGGTAGTGCCGGTAAAATTCGACCTGACTGATTATACCATGAAAGACAGGCTGGAGGCAGACTGGAAGGATATGCTCAAATAAACGGCTGTACATTCCAGGAATCAATCACTGTCTATATATCAGTTCAGAAAAATGAACTAACTTGATGTATGGACTACACTCATCAAAGAAACATACTGATGCCGGATTACACGGCAATCGTAACGGTAATAACCTGTACGTGCAACAGAGCGCACCACCTCAACAGATCCATATTAAGCGTACTACAACAAACTGTACAAGACTGGGAGCTGATAATTATAGACGACGGCGGTGTAGATGACAGTTTCGATATTATCAATAAGTACATAGAGCAATACAGAAACATAAAATACATAAAGCACGCTAATGCAGGGCAGGGATTAGCAAGAAATACAGGTATAGCCCTTGCTACCGGAGAATATATTACATTCCTGGATAGTGATGATGCTTATAAACCGGAACATTT
>JACFNS010000137.1:2674-6950 GCA_019454705.1 Taibaiella sp.
GCATACTATTCAACGATGATATTTACGTTGTAGATTATTACGAAGAAAGTAAGTTAATCAACCTAAAAGAATGTGTACTGTCGGGTGCTCTGTTTGGTAAAAGTCATGTCTTTTTTGAACTAAACGGCTTTAATAATCAACGATATGGTGAAGATACTGACCTATGGGAACGTGCAACAACAAAATATAATACAGAATGGATAAAAGAACCGGAAACTTATATCTATACCCGTGCAGAGCAGAGCATTAGCAAGGAGAATACGGATAGAATAGTGGAATAGAAAAAGAGAAAGCCGCAATAATAGCGGCTTTCTCTTTTTGTGAACCGGATTGGATTCGAACCAATGGCCTGCTGCTTAGAAGGCAGCTGCTCTATCCAGCTGAGCTACCGGTCCATGTTTTGCGGTCGCAAAGTTATGTAAAATGGGGGATTATCTTTTCTTTTTCTCTACGTTCTTCGGGTTGGGCACCGGGGCTTCCCCGTCTTCGCGCACATCAATAGGTATCAGGTTTTTCACAAAAGTCCATTTATCACCCTTCCATTTGAAGCCGTCATACTGTCCGCTGGGAACATAAGTGTACTTCCTGTTGGGGTCATTCACTTGTGATACCAGCCTGTCGAAGTATATAGCGCCAAACTCGTTATCCCAGTTCATAGATACCTGAACCTCCTTTTTATATTCCAGGATAAACCGCTTTACAGGTTTATCAGGATTGCAGGAAGAATTGTATTCAAATATATCCGCTCCAAATATTACCCCAGTGTCTGTTATAATCATAGGGTCCAGTATCTTTTTGTTGCTGATGGGGCTGGAAGCGTTAAGTGAGAATAAGGTATATATCGTTTCCCCATCCACCGTCTGTGGCATTATGCGGTATATCAGCCCACCATACCATTTCCCCTTAGTCAATATAGTATCCTCTGCGCATTTTTTTATTTCAGATGAATAGTCAATCAATGGGAACAGTTTCAGCTTTTCTGACGGCAACTGTACAGCACCATAATACCTGCGTGTTACATCTGTAGGCGCTATTACCCAGTTGAATATTCTGAATGACTTATCATCAGGATAAGTAATATTAATAACTTCCTTCAGCTTAGGGAAGTCATAATCCCACGAATTGGGCTGTTTCAGCGCCTGTACGAGTTGCTTTACAAACCTTTCAGTATACTCAATACGAAAATCAGGAATAAAGGCATGGTACATGGAATCGGCAGTAACCAACAGCGAATCTTCCATGTTGCTTATTTTACTGTTTTCGTTCTGGGCATATCCACTCGTTACGAAAAAAAACGAAATTATCAATATAAGGGGGACTGTAATTCTATTTAACATTCACCGGTAATATTTACTTCCAAACCTAAACAATTTAGCTGAAACCTTATAACAGCAAGTGTTAAACTATGTTTTTAGGTTAAAAGCCATTAATTTCGAAGCGTTAAAAGTACTATTCATGCAGCTTGTCCAGCAGATACTATTTATAATAATTTCCGGCATATCTATTTACCTGTTCGCCCAAAAAGTGGGCGAAATCAGGCGCAATATTATGCTCGGGCGAAAAGAAGACCTGACCGATAACCCCGGCCAGCGTTGGAAAAACATGGCCCTGCTGGCATTGGGGCAAAAGAAAATGTTCAAACGCCCCATACCCGCCATATTGCACCTGTTTGTATATGCTGGTTTTATTATCATCAATATCGAAATATTGGAAATAATATTGGACGGCATCACGGGGCAGCACAGGATGTTCGCTCCATTGCTGGGTAGTTTCTATAGTGTTCTTATCGGGTGTTTTGAAATATTGGCTGTATTGGTACTGGCTGGTTGTGCCATCTTCCTGGCCCGCCGCAATATCGTTAAAACACCCCGCCTGGTGCAAAGTGAATTGGATGGCTGGCCTAAAAACGATGCCAACCTGATACTGATATTGGAAATAGTGCTGATGACACTATTCCTGGCTATGAATACTGCCGACCTGGTACTGCAGGAAAGGGGCGCAGAACATTATACCGTTACTGGTAGCTTCTGGATTACAGGGATGTTTACCGGCCTGTTTTCAGGATTACCGGACGGGACGCTCATAGCCATCGAGCGCGGTGGCTGGTGGCTGCACATTGTGGGGGTATTCTTTTTCATGAACTACCTGCCCTACTCCAAGCATTTCCATATCATCGTGTCATTTCCCAACGCATACTATATGCGCCTGAAGAAGCAGGGTGAAATGAAGAACATGCCTGAAATTCAGAACGAAGTGCTGTATATGATGGAGCCAGACAAAGCCCCGACAGATGCTGCCCCTGCCGAGCCGCAAAGATTTGGAGCAAAGGACGTAATGGACCTGAGCTGGAAAAACCTGATGGACGCATATGCCTGTACAGAGTGCGGACGTTGTACTGCCATGTGCCCGGCAAACATCACAGGCAAAAAGCTTTCTCCACGTAAGATAATGATGGACACCCGCGACAGGCTGGAGGAAGTAGGCGCAAATATCAACAAGAACAAAGAATTTGTTGAAGATGGGAAAACCCTGGTACACGACTATATAACGGTGGAAGAACTAAGGGCATGTACCAGCTGCCAAGCTTGCGTAGAGGCTTGCCCGGTAAGCATAGACCCCCTGAATATCATATACCAACTACGCCGCTACCTGATAATGGAAGAAAGTAATAGCCCTGAAGAATGGAACCTGATGTTTGGGAATGTAGAAAACAACATGGCACCATGGAAGTTCAGTCCTGATGAACGGGACCGTTGGGCGCAGGAAATGTCTCAGGCATAATTTTTAAAATCTAGAAGAAACGTAACATGACTATTAAATCAATGGCTGAATATGCTGCGAATGGTGAAATGCCCGAAGTGCTGTTTTGGGTAGGGTGTGCAGGTAGCTTCGACCAGAGAGCGCAGAAAATCACAAAAGCTTTTGCGCAGATATTAGACAAGGTAGGTGTAAAGTTTGCCATACTGGGCAAAGAGGAAATGTGTACCGGCGACCCCGCCCGCCGTGCAGGTAACGAGTTCCTGTTCCAGATGATGGCGTACAACAATATACAGACGCTGAACGGCTATGGCATAAAAAAGATTGTAACAGCCTGCCCGCATTGCTTTAATATTTTTAAAAACGAATACCCAGCCTTGGGAGGTAATTATGAAGTGATACACCACACCACTTTCCTCCAGCAGTTGATTAATGATGGCCGCGTCCGTTTGAAAGAAAGTGGAGAATTCAAGGGTAAAAAAATAACTTACCACGACAGCTGCTACCTGGGCAGGGGCAACAACATCTACGAAGCGCCGCGCGAAGTGCTACAGGCACTGGATGTAGAACTGGTAGAAATGAAGCGATGCCGTACCAACGGACTGTGTTGCGGTGCCGGCGGTGCGCAGATGTTCAAAGAAGAAGAAAAAGGCAATACGCGTATTAACTTCGAGCGTAGCGAGGAAGCACTGGAAACCGGGGCGAATATCATTGCTGCCAACTGCCCCTTCTGCACTACCATGCTAACCGATGGCGTGAAAAACAAAGAAAAAGAAGACGATGTAAAAGTGCTGGACATTGCCGAAATGGTAGCCCGGTCGCTGGCGGATTAAATTACACATGAAACACCTGAATGCACCCTCCGGTAGTGGTGATTGGCAAAACGAGCTAATACGCGACCTGGCTTATATTAAAGCCCATAAAAGATACAAACTGGGTAAAAAGACTATTGCTCCGGCAAGTATAATCGCCCTGCTATTGCTGACGATGGCGAGGCTTGCCTGGCCATTTATATTTTTAAGCTTTTCTGCTGCGCCAACTCAGCAGTCATCTTTGCTGCAATGGATATTCTCGCTGTCAATCGCATTTCTGTTGCTCACTGTAGTCTATTCTTTTTTCAAAGTATTGAAATTCGAAACATTAAAAACACCTCAGTTCATGCAGGAAAACATAATACTCCTGCATAAATTCTTTACTCAAAACCGCCTGGCATATACCCAGCACCCGGAGGCACCCGAGGTATTTATGATCATCAGTCGCAACTTGGATGCGAATCCAAAGAAGGATTACCGCGAGGTGATGGTATTCATAGCTGACGATAAGCAGATACTGGTCAACAGTCATTTTACTGGCAAAAAGTTCAATATAACCCCACCCTCCCGCAACTATAGGCGTATGGCACGCGAGTTACAGAAATGGCTGAATGATGAACAAATAAAAAACAATGATAATTCCCTCCTTCCTGTAAATTCTTTGTAACGTAACTTTGCACCATGTTACAGGAACTACAAAATATCAT
>JACFNS010000138.1:0-5811 GCA_019454705.1 Taibaiella sp.
TGGGTTTTGAAAAACTCATATTGAAGAACAAACAGCTGCGCCTGTATTTCATCAGCGACCCCGATTCTGCCTATTTCGAATCAGATACATTCAATGCCATACTGGACTTTATACAAAAGAGCGTGAACAATGCACGGTTGAAGCAGGTAGGCAAGAACTTTATGCTGGTGGTGGAAAACATCAAGCGAATGTCTGATGTACATAGCTTCCTGGACAGGGCTACGCAGGCTGCGCAAAAGCCGGAGGCCAACAAGGCATAAATATTTGATTTATACCTCTGTTTGTGTACTTTTAAACAGTATTATCCCCGCTTACAGCTATGATAAAAATTGTCATTGCGGATGACCACCACATATTATTGGATGGCCTGAAAGCCATGCTGGAAAAACAGCAGGACATTCATGTAATGGCTGTATATGATAACGGGCAGGCATTATTGGACGATTTGATAAAAACTCAGCCCGACCTGGCGCTTGTGGACATAAATATGCCCGGGATGAAAGGGCCGGAGCTTACACAAAAGATAAAGGAATTAAATCCCGCCGTGCAGGTCATTACATTATCTATGTATGACGATGCGGGCCATATCATGGAAATGATAGAAGCAGGCGTATCCGGCTACCTGCTGAAGAATGTGAACGACAAGGAGTTGATAGATGCCATCACCCAAGTGAATGCCGGCAAAATGTATTTTTCTTCAGAAGTATCGCAAAAGCTTACCGGCCTGGTGATGCAACAACAACGCAAACTGGACCAACCCGCCAAACCCAAGCTGACCGAAAGGGAACTGGAAATACTGAAACTGATAGCCAACGAACATAGCAATGCGGAAATTGCTGAAATGCTCTTCATCAGCGAACGTACGGTAGAAACCCACCGCAAAAACATGCTCCGCAAGACCAACAATAAGACGATAGTAGGTTTGCTGAAGTATGCGATAGAGAACCAACTCATCTGATTATCCGTACCAGTACGTAGAGAAATATACCTCCTCTCTTGTATAGATATTTTTTTGTTTCGAAGATACTTTTGTACCGAAACGGATAAATTCTCTTTACAACAAAATTTATGAAAATGAAAAATCTACTCAAAACCACAATTCCGGCGCTGGCTATTATGTTAGGCGTAGCATCCTGCGATAAAACAACCACAACTACTACTCCCACGCCAACCACGCCTACTCCCACAACACCTACTGCACCTACGCCTGTTACTCCTACAGTTGGCGGTAACTTCTGGGGTGTTATGGTAGCCTTGAAGATGGAGTTCTCTTATAATGTTACCGGTGCTCCATTCCCTGTGAGCCTGGATTATGATATGGCTGTCGCTAATTTTTACAATGGTGCAGGTTCAAGCACGGTAGTAGATGCAGGTACTGTATCTGTTAACAGCAACAACCTGGAAAAACAAACCAATAATAGCTATTACAAGAGCGCCACTACGGGTATGACACCTTCTTCACTGGGTTATAGCAGCGGGGTGCAGTGGCAGGTAGCAGGTGGAAATGGTATTCCATCTATCAACTACACGCATACCGGTTCTTTCCCTGAGTACAGCGGCACACTTCCTTCAGAAATAAACAGGTCGCAGGATTTGGAGATAGACCTTGGTTCAAAAGTAACTGGTGCAGATTCGGTTTATGTTGTTATCATTACTTCGAGCAAGCAAATAATCAAAGCCTATGATGGTAATCCTGCACCCGCTAAAGCTACTATTACTGCATCAGAACTAGGTTCACTTCCTGCTGTGTCAGATAACTCAGCTTACCTGGAGGTGGTGCCATTTACATACGCAATGCCTATTATCAGCGGCAAACAGTTTGTAGCTATCAAGGAAACAGCTGCAGTAGCATCAGTAAAAATCAACTAATTCATACGGGGATATATAGATACGCTATCTGATTTTGTAGAAATACGGATAGTGGATTTATCCGAAAAGAGGGCTCCTTCCGGGGCCCTCTTTGTTGTTATAACTTAATAATGTCGTCGGTTCTTCGGTCGTAGAAATGATATTCCGTGATGGGCGAGTTATTGTCCGTTACAATCTTCACTTTCACTTTATGTTTCCAGTACCATTTCCACTGTATAGAGTTGAAGAAATTACCTTTGGTGAGGTAAGCGCTCATAATAGGGTGTACATGCAACGCCAGTTGGCGGTGTCCCTGGTTGATTAAATACTTCAGGTCTTTTTCTATATCATCTGCCAGTAGTATGGACGGGCCTATTTTGCCGGTTCCTTTGCAGGTGGGGCAAATTTCCGCTGTAGATATGTTCAACTCCGGCCTCAGGCGCTGGCGGGTTATCTGCATCAGCCCAAACTTGGACACAGGCAGTACTGTATGCCTGGCCCTGTCGGTGCTCATGAATTTTTCCACTGCCTCGTGAAGCGCCTTTTTATTATTTGGCAGCTTCATGTCAATGAAGTCAATGATGATAATGCCACCCAGGTCGCGCAGGCGCATCTGTCGGGCTATTTCTTCAGCGGCTTCCAGGTTGGTTACCAGGGCGTTTTGCTCCTGCCCCATTTCGGCGCTGCGAGTGCCGCTGTTCACGTCTATTACATGCAGCGCTTCGGTGTGCTCTATTATCAGGTAGGCTCCGCTGGAGAGGTTTACTGTTTTACCAAAAGAGGCTTTCACCTGCTTGGTAACACCGTATTGGTCAAATACGTTGGTCCCACCATTATGAAAGCTGACGATTTCTTCCTTTTCAGGTGCTATGCGTGAGATGTACTCTTTGGTTTCAGCATGCATCTTCTTATCGTTCACCACTACTTTCTGAAAACTCTCACTCAGCAGGTCGCGCAGTATAGATGTGGTTTTGTCCTGCTCGCCCATGATGAGCTTGGGTGCTTTTGACCCTTTCAGGTTGTCCTGGATGTTCTGCCACATTTTGGTCAGTTCCATCACATCGTTGTGCAGCTCGGCAGTGTTCTTGCCTTCGGCTGCTGTACGTACTATCACACCAAAGTTTTTGGGCTTGATAGCTTCAACAGTGCGTTGCAGGCGCTTGCGCTCGTCGGCAGAATGTATTTTGCGGGATATAGCTACTACATCGTTAAAAGGTGTCATCACCACAAAACGACCCGGCAGCGATATTTCGCAGCTGAGGCGGGGCCCTTTATTAGATATAGGCTCCTTAAGTACTTGTACCAGTATCTCTGGCTTGTGGTTGACTACTTCCGTTATCTTTCCGCTCTTTAATATCTCGGCTTCGTTTTTGAACTTGCCAAAGTCATTTCCCCAGTTT
Source organism: Taibaiella sp. (assembly GCA_019454705.1). Classification (GTDB taxonomy): domain Bacteria; phylum Bacteroidota; class Bacteroidia; order Chitinophagales; family Chitinophagaceae; genus UBA5543. The sequence goes on from JACFNS010000138.1 coordinate 3,249, forward strand.
GTATTCCCTTCCAGTGAAAGTTTTGAAAATTTCATCAGTGAACGGAAGTAGGGGCTCAGGTCGGTATAATGCAGGAAAGCGTCTTTTTCGTAGCCAACATCCACAAAGGCGGCGTTGAGGCCTGGCATAAGCTTTTTCACTTTGCCCAGGTACAGGTCGCCCACGGCAAAGTTGTTTTGCCCCTTTTCAAAATGGAGCTCAACCAGCTTTTTATCTTCCAGCAGGGCGATTTCCACGCCATCTGCCGAAGAATTGATAATCAGTTCTTTGTTCATGTGTCCGTCGTTTATCCGGCCATACCAGCACCATGCCTGCCAGTTGCAGGCACACCTTCACATAACTTCTTGTATACAGAGGGAACATTAATAACAAAACCCTACACCTGTTACTATATACTTGCGTACATACTAAGAGATGTAAGGATATGTTCAGAAGTTAACAGGAAATCCGGCATAGGGCCGGTATGCCCTGAGCCTTATTTCTTCTTCTTATGACGGTTCTTCCTAAGGCGTTTTTTACGCTTGTGCGTAGCTATTTTATGTCTTTTCCTTTTTTTACCGCAAGGCATAAGTTAATGATTTAAGTTATTTAAATGTTTTTATGTATTCGTCTATTTCTTTACTGAAAGATGGATTATTAATAATCCGCTTACATTCCTCCAGCAATTCAATAGCCTTTTGCTTGTTTCCTTTACTCTTATATACTTCTGCCAGAAAATAAAGGGCTTCTGTATTTTCAGGCTCTATACTCAATACCTTTTCAAACCGCTCCTGTGCCTTATCCATTTGCCCCGAACGGATGGCCAGTTGTCCCAGCATCAGGTTTGCCTGTATGTGGTTGGGCTGCTCGCGCGTAATACCCAGTAACAACTGTATTCCCTGCATCGGTTGGCTGGTGCCGTCTACGTAGGCGGCGGCCAGGGCCATCTTTACCGTATCGTTATCCGGGTTCAGCTCCAGGCTTTGCTCGAAGGCCGCTATAGCCTGCTGAGCCGCCCAGGCCCTTACCGATGCCGATTCAGCGCTGCGCATCAGCTCTGAATTTAATCGGGCTGCAAAGTTGAGGCTTTTTTCTGAATTCTCCAACTTTGCTGCCTCTGTGTAATAATAAGCCGCCTGGGACAGTTGTTTATGCTGCTGCCATATCTGTGCCACCTCAGTATATATAGAAGCTTTTTTCGATTTATCGGTAGCCTTGTCTGCCTTAGCCAGCAATGCGTCAATTTCTTCTACAGCATGGTCGTGCAGGGCAGATTTGCCGGCAGTAAGAATTGAATCTACAGATGCGGGGGCTGCAGCCATATGTTGGGCACCATCATCGTGCGTGGAGGCTGGTTGTTGCTGGCCCCCCGGCTTTTTCGGCGGCACGGTATTAACACCCCAGTATAATGCGGCGGTTAATGCCACCGCGGCTATCAATGCTATATAATGACCTTTGCGCAAGACAGATTAATTTTTGCGCAAAGCTACGAAGAAGGCTTGAGAATGGGCTTTACTATTCATCATCGTCATCATGCTCCTTGCTTTCAGACAAGTCGTGCGTCGATGTCTTGACGGCATGGACAAATTCCTTGGCGGGCTTAAATGCAGGGATGAAATGCTCAGGTATTTCCACAGCTATGTTCTTCTTAATATTACGGCCTATTTTAGCAGCCCTTTTTTTAAGGATGAAACTGCCAAAACCGCGAACGTAAACAGGTTCGCCTTCTATCAGGGAGGTTTTTACTTCCTTAAAGAAAGCTTCGAGTGCGACAAGAATATCCACCTTAGGTATGCCTGTCTTTTCTGCAATACTGTTTACTACATCGGCTTTTCTCATAATATCTTATTTAGAAAAGTGTAAAAATTTATTTAGCTCTGGCTCACAATTATTGCCAAATTACAAAGTCTTTTTCTTAAATCGGTATATAAATATAATACAACTATCCGTTTTTTTATATATAGTGCGGTATTATTCTAACATTAATTAACTGATTAATTACCAATAATATAATGATTGAAAGGTTAAAAACTCTTAATCAGTTATATATTTCAATAAAACAAAAGGTGGTCATATAAGTTCAATCACTTACTTATAGCAGCTTTCGGCCTTATTTCCCCTTTATTATTGAAACGAATTACCCTGAAATAAGTTGTGGCTGGCGTACATTTGCCTTGCTACAAAATTTTCAGGTCTTGCAGGAAGAAAAAAAGAGACGGGCCGTTGCCCGTTGGTTGCTGGCAGGGGTATTAATGATAATAGTACAGGTGCTGTTGGGTGGTGTAACCCGCCTTACCGGCTCAGGATTATCCATAACAGAGTGGAAACCAATCATGGGGGCCATGCCACCCATGAGTGAATCAGACTGGGTGGCCGCTTTTGACAAATACAAACAGATAGCACAATACAAATACCTGAACGCCCACTTTGAGCTGGAAGATTTCAAATTCATTTTCTTCTGGGAATGGTTTCACCGGCTGTGGGCGCGCTTGCTTGGGGTGGTTTTTGCCATCGGCTTTATATACTTCCTGGTGAAGGGTTATTTTAAGAAAGACATGATTATTCCGCTTATCATCCTCTTCAT
>JACFNS010000138.1:5821-6950 GCA_019454705.1 Taibaiella sp.
GGATAATGGTTGCCAGCGGACTGAACGAAACTAATCTTTATGTTAACCATATCAAACTGGCGCTGCATTTTATCGCCGCATTGATACTGCTATGCTATACCTTATGGTTTGCGTTGAAACTACTGGTACCGGAAGGACAAATTGTATATAATAACAGGTTCCGGAATTTCACCAATGTTGTAACTGTAGTGCTGGGTGTGCAGTTAGTGTACGGCGCATTTATGGCGGGGCTCAAGGCAGCTATGAGCGCACCTACCTGGCCGGATATTAACAGTATGTACCTGCCGGGTACCCTGTGGGCGGAGAGCTGGATAAACCATCCCATCAATGTGCATTTTATGCACCGTCAACTGGCATATCTCTTATTCACTCTCATTATGTTCTGGTTTGGCGCTGCAACTTCAGCGGCTATAAAAGCAAAGTCAGGATACCTGAAACAGGCGCGCTGGTGGGCTTTTGTGCTGGTATGGGTACAGGTGATACTGGGTATCGTTACAGTTATCAGCGCACCCAAAATTACTTTTGGTAAGTTCGGCTTGTTTGAAACATTAGCAGAACTGCATCAGTTATTTGCCATGTTCCTGCTGATGGCATTAATAGTAGCCAGGTACTTAGTACGTGCTGCACGTGTATAACCACGATGCAAAAATGTTTTAGTCTTTCTTTTGCTCTTTCGCCTCCCGCACTCGCGGGACAGGCAAGATTACCGGATTCCTTAGTCTTTACGACTTTCTTTCGCCCAGGAATCCTTTAAGGTAACCGTACGGTTAAACACAGGTTTGCCTGAAGAACTGTCTTTACTATCAACTGTAAAATATCCCTTGCGCAGGAACTGGAACTGCTGCCCCGCCTGTGCTTCGGCCAATGCAGGCTCTATATATACCGCAGGCAATACTTCCAGCGAGTGCTCGTTGATATAACTCTTGAAATCGCCCTCTTCGGCAGCGGGGTTCTCTACTTTAAAAAGGCGGTCGTACAAGCGCACTTCCGCAGTGTGTGCTGTAGGGGCGTTTACCCAGTGTATGGTGCCTTTTACTTTCAGTCCTGTAGTGTCGTGCCCACTCTTGCTTTCGGGTATATACGTAGCGTGTATTTCGGTTACGTTGCCGCTATCGTCTTTGGCAAAGCC
>JACFNS010000139.1 GCA_019454705.1 Taibaiella sp.
CTCAGGAACTGCTTGGTGCGGCCTACTATGGCTATCTCGTGTTCTTTGGCGTTGGTAAAACGCACCACATCGCCTATGATGTAACGCCATGCACCCGCGCAGGTGCTCAGCATCACGGCATAGCTGGTCTGCTCATCTACCTCGTGTACCAGTACGCTGGTGGGGTTGTCTTTTATATTCCCGTCATCGTCAAAGTTCTCCGGGGTAAAAGGCACGAACTCAAAAAATATACCTGCGTTCAGCACCAGTTTGATTCCATGCCCCCCTGGCCTTGCCTGGAAGCCGAACGAGCCCTCGCTGGCCATATAGGTCTCAATAAAGGTAATGGGTTTGCCCAGCAGCTTTTTAAAGCTCTCGCGGTAGGGTTCAAACGATACGCCCCCGTGTATATATATGCTCAGGTTGGGCCATATCTCGTGAATATTGTTCACCTTATGGTAGCGTATCACTTCTTCCATCACTATCTGCACCCATGCTGGTACGCCGCACACTGTGCCCACATCCCACTTACGGGCGTTGCGCACTATCAGTTTTATGCGGTCTTCCCATTGCGGACGACTGGATATTTTCTGCCCCGGCTTGTAAAACAGGTTGCTCATCCACTTGGGCATATTTTTGGCACTAATGCCGCTCATATCCCCTTCGTAATATTCACCTTTTTCAAACAACGATGTAGTGCCGCCCAGCATCAGCACACCTTTTTGGAAAGCGGAAGGCGGAACTTTGAAATCTACCATGCTGTAGAGCTGCTTAAAGCCCACTTTCTTGATAGATTTAATCATATCCTGTGTTACGGGTATATGTTTGCTGGCGCTCTCACTGGTGCCGCTGCTCAGTGCAAAGTATTTTACCTTGCCCGGCCAGCTCACGTTCTCTTCACCCTGCTGACAGCGGTACCACCACTGTTCATACATCTTGTTGTAGTTGTGTACCGGCACCTTATTCCTGAATGCTTTCATAAAGTCCAGTTCCTGGTCCAGCATGTCAGAAAACCCGTACTCTTTACCAAAGGCGGTGTACCGGGCCCTCTCCAGCAACTGGCGCAGGGTATTGCGCTGGTATTTCTCCGGGGTAGCCACCGGCAGGTCAAATTGCTTGCGAAGACGTAACGAACGAGATATTAGGTTACCCAAGATGGCCATTGGCTCAGTACAAGTTTTATATAAGCACCCCGCGCAAATAGCTACGGGGGTGTAAAATTAACCATTACTGCCATAAATACCCTATAAACGCCCTGTACTTATCATATATAACCCTTTTTTAACTAAATGGGGGTGTCGGCTGCTGACGCAACACGAATGCTGGCAGTTCTTGGTATATTATTAATTACTGTCTTTCCTGAAATAGCCAACCAGGATATTTATCAGGAAATAAGATATTAATCCTGACAAGGCAATATAACCAAGGAAATTAAGGTCGAAACCCGGAACATGAATATCGTTGATAATAACTAGGTAGTTCATAGAATGATTTTTTATAATGAAGAGTAGTGTTATTTCACTACAAGGTACTAATTTTTATTCTAATGTCTTTAAGGATATTCGAAGAACTATATCTCTGAATTTGCAATTTTTAAAATTAAATAATTATTTGTATTTTTGCTATTGTAAAATAATATAACCATGCAAACGCGAACTTATATTATACATCACCCATTCAAATCCATTTTATCCCCCTGCCCCAAAGGCGGGTTTTTTATTCCCGGTACTTCCCCGAAAAAAATACGTGCAGGGTTAACAAAAGTTAACATACTGGTTCTAATCCTATATAAATCAATTAGTTGTGAAGGAAGGATATTGCAAGTAGTTACACTGTGCTCTTCAATAGTTAACAATTTTGGTCAGTTTTTGACAAGCTATTGCGGCATAACGCCACTTTATTACATCACTCCTTCAACTTCAACTTTTTTGAATTACCTTTGCGCCTCGGGCGTCAAGCCCGATTTTTGTATCTGCGGCTTCCGGGCATGGTTAGTTCAAAAATTGGGCGCTTTGTACAACCCGATTTTGATTTTTGAATTTTGCTTTTTTACTTAGAATTATGCCACGCGACACTTCCATCAAATCAGTATTAATTATCGGTTCAGGCCCTATTGTTATCGGCCAGGCTTGCGAATTTGACTATTCAGGCTCCCAGGCGGCACGCAGCCTCAGGGAAGAGGGTATCAAAGTGATACTCATCAACTCCAACCCTGCTACTATTATGACCGACCCGATGATGGCCGACAGGGTGTACCTGCTGCCGCTGACGGTAGAGAGCATAGAGCAGATATTGCAGGAAAATGATATAGACGCCGTGCTGCCAACCATGGGTGGACAGACTGCGCTGAACCTGGCAAAAGAAGTGGATGAACTGGGTATATGGAAACAATATAATGTGCGCCTGATAGGGGTGGACATCAAAGCCATAGACAAGGCGGAGGACAGGGAACTTTTCCGCCAGTGGATGATAGAACTGGGCGTGCCTGTGGCCCGTGCCAAAACGGCCAACTCCCTGCTGGAAGGCAAGGAATTCGCACAGGAAATAGGCCTCCCCATCGTAATACGCCCCTCTTTTACGCTGGGTGGCAGCGGCGGCGGTTTTGTAATGCACAAAGAAGAACTGGAGGCGGCGCTGGACCACGGCCTGAAGTCATCGCCCATACACGAGGTGCTGGTAGAAGAAGCTGTACTGGGCTGGAAAGAATTTGAACTGGAATTGTTGCGCGACAACCGGGATAACGTAGCCATCATCTGCTCGGTAGAAAACTTTGACCCGATGGGTATCCATACGGGTGACAGTATCACCGTAGCGCCTGCTATGACGCTGAGTGATACCGCCATGCAACTGATGCGTAACACCGCCATCATGATGATGCGCGACCTGGGCAACTTTGCCGGTGGGTGTAACGTACAGTTTGCCCTCAACCCCGAAACAGAAGAAATAATAGCGATAGAAATTAACCCCCGTGTGAGCCGTTCTTCGGCACTGGCATCTAAGGCTACCGGTTACCCTATAGCCAAGATAGCTGCCAAGCTGGCCATAGGTTACTCGCTGGATGAACTGGAAAACCAGATTACAAAAACCACATCGGCATACTTCGAGCCCGCGCTGGACTATGTAATAGTAAAAATGCCACGCTGGAACTTTGATAAGTTCAAAGGGGCGGACGATACCCTGGGCCTGCAAATGAAATCGGTAGGAGAGGTAATGGCCATTGGCCGCACCTTCCCTGAGGCGTTGCAGAAAGCCTGCCAGAGCCTGGAAAACAATGCCATCGGCTTAAGCTCGGTGAGCAGCGCCAAACTGCGTGTGGAAGAACTGCTGGAATACATCAAGCGTCCTACCTGGGACAGGATATTCAAGCTGAAAGAAGCTATGCAGGCGGGTATATCTATTAAAACCATCCGCGAAGTAACACATATCGACCGCTGGTTCCTCTACCAGATACAGGACATCGTGAAGATGGAAAACAGGATTAAAGAGTTTTCTCACCTGGATAACCTGCCTGCCGACGTACTGCGCGAAGCCAAAATAATGGGCTTTAGCGACGAACAGATAGCGCAACTGGTAAAAGACTGTACTGCCGAAGAGGTGTACGAGCATCGAAAGAAGCTGAATATAAAAAGGGTGTACAAGATGGTGGATACCTGTAGCGCTGAGTTTGAGGCCAAGACACCTTATTTCTACAGTACCTTCGAGAGTTCGGCCATATCGCCCGAAAGCCGTGGCGAATTGGTTTTTAACGAGAGTAAAGTATCTGACAGGAAGAAAGTAATAGTACTGGGCTCAGGCCCCAACCGTATAGGGCAGGGTATAGAATTTGACTATTGTTGTACACATGGCCTGCTGGCCGCTAAAGAATGTGGCTATGAAGCCATCATGGTCAATTGTAATCCTGAAACGGTATCTACTGATTTTGATATTGCAGACAAGCTTTACTTTGAACCCGTGTACTGGGAGCACCTGTGGGAAATCATAGAACATGAGCAACCCTATGGTGTTATTGTACAGCTTGGCGGGCAGACAGCCCTGAAAATGGCGCAAAAGCTGCACGAAAAAGGAATCAAAATCATAGGTTCTTCTTTCGATAGCATGGATATAGCCGAAGACCGTGGCCGCTTCAGCGACCTGCTGAAAGAAATGGGCATCCCTTATCCTAAGTATGGTACTGCCTATGGCACTGACGACGCGTTGGAAGTAGCCCAGGAAGTGGGTTACCCTGTGCTGGTGCGCCCCTCTTATGTATTGGGTGGCCAGCGTATGAGGATAGTGATAAATGACGAGGAACTGGAAAAAGGTGTACTCAGCCTGCTGAAACACCTGCCGGGTAATAAGATACTGATTGACCACTTCCTCGACCGTTGCCAGGAGGCGGAAGTGGATGCTATATGCGATGGCGAAGAGGTGCACATTATGGGTATTATGGAGCATATAGAACCTGCCGGTATTCACAGCGGCGATAGCCATGCGGTACTGCCATCATTCAACCTGGGCCAACTGGAAGTAGACGAAATGGTGGACTATGCAAAGAAAATAGCATTGCGCCTCAATGTTAAAGGGTTAATCAACATCCAGTTTGCCATCAAAGAGGGTAAAGTGTATGTGATAGAAGCCAATCCACGTGCCAGCCGTACTACCCCTTTCATAGCCAAAGCCTATGGCGTCCCTTACCTCAATATTGCAACCAAAGTAATGCTGGGAGAGAAGAAGCTGAAAGATTTTGAAATTACAAAGAAACTGGAAGGGTATGCGGTGAAAGAACCGGTGTTCAGCTTTAATAAATTCCCAAGAGTTAATAAAGAACTGGGCCCGGAAATGAAGAGTACAGGAGAAGCTATCCGTTTCATCAAAGACCTGCGTGACCCATGGTTCCGCACTTTGTACAAAGAGCGCAGTATGCACCTGAGCAAGTAAAAAAAAATATGGTAAACAGCCCCGGAACCCTTAATATTACACTAACTAAAAACCAATACTTATGAAAAAACTGTTTACCCCCTTTATTACTTGCATGGTACTTACAGCTACAGTATATGGCCAGGCACATGTTTTTACAAAAGCGAACGGGCCTGTAAACCCTACGGGTATCGACACGATATACGGTACTGTATTGACCAGTGTACCCGCTGTGCCTGACGGGCAATGGCATACGTGGGATCTTTCACAGGTTATTATAGCCAGCTATCGGTATTATGCGCAATTCTCTACGGCAAGCGGTTTTGCAAATGCCACACATTCCAATCGCGCTTATGTAGAAAACCAGGGTATGTCTTATGTCACAAATTTTATGTTCTCAATCGACAATTCGGGCATAAAGACACACGGCGAGCGTTTGGCCAGGCAGGCTTTCCCCTTGGGTGCACAAACCATGAATCCTAATGACAGCTTGGTAATAAAGGCGCAGGATGTGGTTTATTCCGCTCCGCAGGTGCAGATGCCCTATCCCGCTACGATGGGCACAAAATGGAATGCAACTTCTAAGGCAGTTTTTAATATGGAGGTAACTGTTAGTCCCCTCTATAATAAAGCAGCTGCAGAACGCCGGTCTATAATTAATTCAACCTGTGAGGTGATAGGTTGGGGACGGCTTTCGATAAAAAGACTGGACGGCAAGCCTTCCGGTACAAGGCATGTGCTCCTGGTTAAGAGCACAGTCTCTACGCAGGACAGCTTTTACTTAAATGGTACCGCCGCCCCTGCTCCGTTATTGCAAATGGCTGGTTTACAACAAGGGCAAACACAAGTTGTTTACCAGAAGAGTTTCTATCGTGAGTATGAGATGATGCCTATGGCCAATATTACTTATGAAGATGCCACCTTTGCTGATAACAAAAAGAAAGATGTGAATTTCCATTGTCAGCGTTTGCCTTACCCCGACGGTGTTGAAGATGTAGCTGGTGGATTGATAGCGGAAATATATCCTAATCCATCTAATGGTATCTTCACTGTTTATATACCTGAATCAGGCAACAGCAAGTGGTCTTACACTATTACAGATGTGACGGGCAAACTGGTAACAAAGGGTCAGCTGAACAGCAATAAAACCCTGGTGTCAATGCAGGGTACAGTTGCTCCGGGCTCTTATATCGCTACCATCTACCAGGATGGAACTGCGGTAAGCGGCCAGAAATTAGTGATACAATAAATTATAATCAGATTATATCATACAGCCTCGCAACCGCGGGGCTGTTTTGTTATGTCTGAGATACGTTATGTGTAATTATGTTGGCACAATATGTTATACATATAGACACATCGGTTATTGATGAAACTGTTTTCTCTTAGGTAATAAGCCCTATATATTTGCCCGCCAAAATTGAAGAGCAATGAGAAAATTAGCATTGGGAATTATCAGTATAGCGGTTATAAAAACTGCCGTAGCACAACCCCTGTCGGGCAGGCTTGATTCGGTAGTTATATCAGGCAACCGTATTGAAGAAGCATATGGCAGGGAAAACAGGAATATAGAAGTATTAGATAGCAGGCAGATAAGAGCCCTTCCTGTAAAGAGCACAAACGAGTTGCTGTCTTATGTAGCGGGTGTTGACCTGCGCCAGCGTGGCCCTGTAGGCACGCAGGCCGATGTATCTATTGATGGCAGCACTTTCGACCAGGTGCTGGTATTAATAAACGGGGTTAAAATGTCGGACCCGCAGACAGGCCACCATATGTTGAATATACCGATTCCGATAGGTGCTATAGAGCGTATTGAGATTGTGCGCTGCCCGGCAGCACGCACCTATGGTGTCAACGCATTGGCGGGTGCGATTAATATCGTTACTAAGACACCTGTACAGGATGAGGTATTTGCGCAGGCTTATGCAGGCAGCAGCCTGAAGCAGGACACCGCTACCGGCGAAACATACTATGGCTGGGGCGCACAGGCTTCAGCTGCTATTGCGGGTAACAAACACTCACACATATTATCCGTAGCGCACGACGAGGGCAGCGGATTTAGATACAATAC
>JACFNS010000140.1:0-1153 GCA_019454705.1 Taibaiella sp.
TATGCCGTTTGCCTGTTTGAAGAAGACACCCCCGAAGAACTGATAAAAACCATTCGCCCCGATGTACTGGTAAAAGGCGGCGACTATAACATAGAAAATATAGTAGGGGCTGACTTCGTTCAAAGCTACGGGGGCACTGTATCCAGCATTCCGTTTGTAGAGGGCTACTCCACCACCGCCACGATAACCAGTATTAAGAAATTGTAAATTTTACGTTTCGTATCTTTCCTGTATCGCTTCTCAGCAGTGCAGCGGTTAGCTTTGCAGCACTGTGATGCAAAACATTGTATTTGTGAAATCGAACAAGCATACTATAGCCAGGGATATCAGCTGGCTGGCCTTCAACGCACGCGTATTGCAGGAGGCACAGGACCCGAAGAACTACATATACGACAGGTTGCGTTTTATAGGTATCTTCTCCAACAACCTCGACGAGTTCTTCAGGGTACGCGTGGCTACGCTCAACAGGATGGTGCGCCTGGGCAAAACCGCCAAAGTACACCTGGAGCAAAACCCCGATAAGATACTGGCACGCATCCAGCAGATAGTAATGCACCAGCAAACCGTTTTTGATGAAACCTTTAACGAGATAATACAGGTACTGCAAAGCAAAAAGATATTCATCAAAACAGAGTTACAGCTCAGCAAAGAGCAAAAAGATTTTGTTACCAATTACTTCAACGACAAGGTACGTACGCAAATCATCCCGCTGATGATTGAGAGCATACCCCACATGCCCCTGCTCCGCGATAAATCGATATACATGGCATGTGTATTGGGCAATACGAGCAACCCCATGCTGCAACGCTATGCATTGATAGAGATACCTACCCGTGTATTGCCCCGGTTCATCATCATGCCGTCTAAAAAAGGTCAGCATGACATTATACTGCTGGAAGATATTATCCGCTACAACCTGCCCCACCTGTTCGCGCCGTTCGGGTTCAACCGTTTCCTGGGGTATATCATCAAGGTAACACGCGATGCCGAACTGGATATAGACAACGACATCAACACCAGCGTAATAGATAAGATAGAGAAGGGGCTGAAGAACCGTAAACGCGGCCGGGCTACACGTTTTGTCTTCGACCGCAGCATCGATGCCAACCTGCTGGACTACCTGATAAAAAGACTGAACCTCTCTAAAAAAGAC
>JACFNS010000140.1:1163-6872 GCA_019454705.1 Taibaiella sp.
AACCTGATACCCGGCAGCCGCATACACAACTTCAAAGACTTTATGGATTTCCCCCAAAGTGTTTTTGAAGACATCAAACCTCGCCCTAATGCCTTTGTACACCCTCTGCTCGTGCAGCCCTGCCGCATTATGGAGGTACTGGACAAGCGCGACGTGATGCTCAACTTCCCTTACCATTCCTTCGACCCCATAATAGACCTGCTGCGCGAGGCGGCCATCGACCCCTTTGTTCAAAGCATAAAAATAACCTGCTACCGACTGGCCAAAGATTCCAAGATTGTCAACGCACTGGTAAACGCCGTACGCAATGGTAAAGAGGTGACTGTAGTGCTGGAACTACGCGCCCGCTTCGACGAAGAAGCCAACCTGCAATGGAAAGCCCGGCTTGAAGAAGAAGGTGTGCGTGTGTTCATAGGCCTGCCTGATATGAAAGTACATGCCAAGGTATGCGTGATAAAAAAACGGGAGTTCAAAAAAATCAAGCAATACGGTTTTGTTTCTACCGGCAACCTCAATGAGAATACCGCCCGCTACTACGGCGACCACTGCCTGCTCACCACCAACCGCAATATCATTGCCGATATCAACCGCATGTTCACGTTTATGGAAAGCCCGGTGCACAACTTCGCGCTGCTGAACAAATGCAAGACGCTGCCGGTAGCCCCTGTCAATATGCGCCTGTTTTTTATCGATTTGATTGACAAAGAAATAAAAGCCGCGAAGAAAAAACAGGAAGCAAAAATAACTGTGAAGCTCAACAGCCTGGTGGACGAACTGCTCATCAACAAACTGTACGAGGCTGCCAAAGCAGGTGTAGATGTAAAGCTGATAGTACGCGGCAGTTGCTGTGCTTACACCAGCCAAAAAACCTTCAAAAAACCGATACATGCCATTAGTATCATAGACGAATACCTGGAGCATGCCCGTGTGTTTGTGTTCCACAACGGGGGGCAGCCCAAAGTGTTTATATCCAGCGCCGACTGGATGGTGCGCAACCTGGACCACCGTATAGAGGCCGCCTGCCCTATACTGGACAAGGACATTCAACAGGAATTAATCCACATCTTAAATATTCAGCTTTCAGGAAACGTAAAAGCCCGTATATTAGATAACGAACAGAAGAACGAATATGTGCCGCGCAAAAAGGGCGAACCTGTAGTACGCTCGCAGATGGCCATATACGAGTTCCTGCATAAGAAAAAATATACAGGTTGATATTAGCCGCTATAGACATAGGGTCGAACGCCGCCAGGTTGCTGATTGCCGAAGCATCGGTGTACAAAGACGGTACTGTTGATTATACCAAACTGACACTGCTGCGCATACCCTTGCGCCTGGGTTTTGACGTGTTCAGCACCGGGGTTATTTCCGACAAGAAGAAGAAAAAACTGCTGGACACCATCAGGATATACAAAATGTTGATGGACATCTACGAAGTGCAGTCTTACAAAGCCTGCGCCACATCGGCCATGCGCGATGCCGCCAACGGCAAGGAAATCATGAAAGAAATCAAAGCCGATACGGGTATCGGGATAGACATCATCACCGGTATGGAAGAAGCCACCATACTGTACGAAACCCATATAGCCGACAACCTGAACAACGTCAACTCTTACCTGTATATAGATGTAGGCGGTGGCAGTACCGAAGTAACACTCTTTGCCAAAGGGCAAACGGTTTTCAAAGAGTCCTTTAATATAGGCACCATCAGGATGCTGAACGACCAGGTGACCGAAGAGCAATGGGAGCATATGAAATGGTACATCAAAACCCATGTAAAAGACTACCAGCCGCTGGAAGCCATAGGCACCGGCGGAAATATCAACAAGATATTTTCCCTCTCCAAACGCAAGGAAGGCAAACCCCTGCCGCTGGAACTGATAAAAGACTACCATAAAGAGCTAAGCGCCAGCACGGTTGAAGAGCGCATGCACCTGTACAACCTCCGCTCCGACCGTGCCGATGTAATCGTACCCGCCCTGCAAATCTACTCGTCCATCATGCGCTGGGCCGGCGCCGAGGAAATATACGTACCCAAGATAGGCCTGGCCGATGGGTTGATACGGGTGCTGTATGCTGAATTAAGTCAAAAGTAAAAAGTCAAAAGCCAAAACTGCTGCCCCACAAAGCTGTCATACCGAACGCAGAGAGATATCTCCTGAGTGTATGTACTACCGCTTACAAATAAACACGTACCAATCTGAGCATGTCTAGCAAAATCCTGTCCATCCTAAAATCCGGTAAATCCTGATTCAGACAACCTTTACCACTGCCCCACAAAGCTGTCATACCGAACGCAGAGAGGTATCTCCTGGGTATATGCACTGCCGCTTACAAATAAACACATACTAATCTGAGCATGTCTGAATCAGGATTTACAAGATTTTCAGGATATGCCGGATGTGTAAAAAACATCCTGTAAATTATATTATCCTGCGAATCCTGATTCAGACAACCTTTACCACCGCCTCACAAAGCTGTTATACCGAACGCAGAGAGGTATCTCCTGAGGATATGTACTGCTGCTGAATAGCGATCCTGGTAATATAAGTAATTGAAAGGAGAAAAGGTAGGGTGTTTTTCCCCGTTGCAGAAAGAGGTAATGTTATTATTTTTAGATTGACATTAAATAAAAATAAAGAGATATCATGCCACTTGTAGTGCTTGTTGATTATGATAATGTAGACGAAGTCATAAAAAGAAAGGGAATGCTATATCTCATAGAAAGTATTTTGAGCAAAATAAATAATAATGAGGTTGATAATAAAAATCTACTAATTCGGCTCTATGGTGGTTGGTATGAAAAAAACAGTCTTACTAGGAAAGCACAACTTATTCAGAGTGATGTATCAGGAACTTTTCCAAAGGTAATGATTATGAGTGATCAGAAAACGTCCCTTATAGTAAATGTCGAGTTAGCATATAGCATTGTTGCGAAACCAAAGGAGCATTTATTTCATACTTTTAGACGTAGAAGTTACACACGCGGCTTAATCTATAATAAGCCACAGAATTTATGTAAAAATCAAAGTTGTGAGTTAAGCATCGTATACAATTTCTTCAATTCTGGGAACTGTTCTCAATGTAATACTATTAAGGTTGGAGATATGTTCGCAAAACATGAACAAAAACTAGTAGATACGATGCTTACTGTCGACCTCGTCGATTTAGCCATAATAGGAAACAACATCTTGGTAGTTTCTTCAGATGATGACCTATGGCCTGGCATACTAAGTGCTTTAACAAAGGGGGTTCAGGTAGTTCAAATGCATACGAAAGGGCGTAACACAAATAATTATTATTTAACCACTGCAAATAATAACTACAGTCAAAGAAATATCATATGAATATTACTGATTTTAAAAGAATTGTGACATCGTTTGCAGATAATGCAAATGACGTAGAGATTAGCAAAGGTCAGCTAACAGCGATTATCCGCAACGAAGCAATAAGTGCACAAATTAAAGAGATTGATGCCAACCTATTTGTTATCGAAGACGACGAAGTATTTAAATCAATTGATTGGATAGCTAACAGATTAGCTAATTTAGAACAACTAGCAAACCGAATTACAACTTATATCGAACCAATTCCAAACTTTATTGATTCAACTGGCCAATTGCTCGACGATATAAATATTGACCCGACAGAGTCATTGCGAACTACAACGAATGTTACAGAAATATTATCAGATAAACTTAGTGATACAATCCCAGGAACTACTCAAGTTACCTACCTTACATCCGATGCCGGTGAGGGTAAAACAACTATAATCAACCATTTGGCAAGAAGTGTTGCCTCAGAATACATACACAAGCGAAAGAAATGGTTACTAGTTCCAATCCCATTAGGAGGAAGACCTTTCTTACGATTTGATGATATTGTTGTTGCATCATTTGTAAATAGACTTCGATTTAGATTCTTTTATTATGAGTCATTCTTAGAGCTTGTAAAACTAGGTTTAATCGTTCCAGCATTTGATGGATTTGAGGAAATGTTTATGGAAGGTTCATCAGGCGAGGCATTGTCAGCAACTGGACAACTAATGAGTAAACTAGAATCAAATGGCAAGGTATTAATTGCAGCTAGAAAAGCTTATTTTGATTATAAAGACTTTAGTGCACAAGCCAAACTGTTTGATACTATAGGAACAAATTCTGTATCATTTATTAAAATAGTCATAAACCGCTGGGATAAAGAGCAATTTTTGCTCTATTGCTATGGAAGAAATATAGAACAGGCTGAGGAGATTTACGAATTAATATCAAACAAACTTGGATCAGAGAATCATCCTTTGTTAACTCGTCCAGTTTTGGTCAAGCAACTTTTGGATGCAATTGCAAACCCTGAAGAATTGAAACAGTTTTCAGCCTATTTCGATAGCGCCGCAGACTATTTTCCAAAATTTGTAACCGCGATTATAAAACGGGAAGCAGAATCAAAATGGATTGACCGCTCGGGCGAACAAAGCAAACCACTATTAACAGTAGAACAGCACTATGAGCTGCTTGCTCTAATTGCAGAGGAAATGTGGTTAAATAGCACTGATGCATTGCAAGGTAGTATTTTAGATTTTATTTCAGAATTATACTGTGAGACAAATAAGCTTGGCTCTAGCACAAGTCATCAAGTTAAAGAACGACTTAAGCAGCATGCCTTAATTGTAAAATCAGAATTTAGCAACAACAGTTACAAATTTGATCACGAAGAATTTAAGGAATTTTTCCTTGGTATCTCAATTTCGAAGCTGCTAATTGATGGCAAGATATATGACGTTAAAAATTTACTTCGGAAGGGTACACTCTTTAAGCAATCAATCGAAGCAATAGTTTCAGAACTTAAAAAGAAATACGTCCAAATTAATGGCATTATTAATATCCTTATGCAAATTCAATTCGGAGAAGGTACTGTTTCATATATACGCGAGAATAACGGAGGTATAATTATCAAGCTGTTAGATAATGCTGTATTGGAAGATTACATAGTTGAAAATTGTATCATGCCGGATAATTCACTTTACAACATACATTTAAATAATGTTGTTTTTAAACGATGTCATTTTCAATCTACAAGTATTTTAAGTAGCGAAATGAATAATTGTCTGTTCGATAATTGCACTTTCGACGGCATTAGTTTCGATGAAACACTTTGCTGCATGAATAACGTCAGTTTGAATGAATGCACAATTGGGTATGTTCAGAATGAAAAAACTGACAATACATATTATAGCCCATATGACATTAATAATATTCTTAAAAAACTAGGTATACATATCCAAGATAAGGGTTCGCTTGAAAATATTGATAATACTAAAGAAGTTGACAAAGATTTATTAATTACGGAAAGAGCATTACGAAAGTTTATGCGCACTACATCTGTGAATGACAATATTTTTAGAGTTCGACTTGGGGGCAGCGCAGACCATTTTTTCAAGAGTATATTACCATTGCTCATAGATAGCAAAATAGTTAATGAAGTCGAATACCTAGGAAGTGGTACACAAAAGCGTTATAGGCTCAATGTTCCTTTTGATAAAATCAACTATGCTTTTACAAATTGCGACGGAACATTGAATGATTTTGTCAAAATCGTTAATAAGCAATAGTTACCTTTTATTCTTAACGCATACCCATCCCCCACTGGTCTGAGCTTCCCGCTATAAGTGTTCGAAACCTTTTATCCTGAATCAAAAAGGTGTTTAGCTTTTTG
>JACFNS010000141.1:0-4059 GCA_019454705.1 Taibaiella sp.
GTTGTCCTACTGTCAACTCAAAGCCTTCGCGGCGCATGGTTTCTATCAGTACAGACAAGTGCAGGATACCACGGCCATATACCAGGAACTTATCCGCATCATCTGTATCCTGTACACGCAGTGCAAGGTTTTTCTCCAGCTCTTTGTACAGGCGGTCGCGTTTGTTGCGGCTGGTAACGAAGTAACCCTCGCGGCCAAAGAACGGGGAGTTGTTGATGCTGAACTGCATGTTCATCGTCGGCTCATCAATAGGTATTACCGGCAGCGCTTCGGGATTTTCAAAGTCCGCTACGGTTTCGCCTATCTGGAAGTTTTCTATACCTACTATGGCACATATGTCACCGGCAGCTACTTCTGTCACTTTCTTCTTGCCCATTCCTTCAAAAGTATACAGCTCTTTTATGCGGCTCTTTACCGTGCTGCCATCCAGCTTGCACAGTTGAACGGGCTGGCCTTCTTTCAGCACACCACGCACTACACGGCCTATGGCTATACGGCCCAGGAATGATGAATAGTCCAGGGAAGTTATTTGCATTTGCAGCGTACCCTCTTCTACTTTAGGTTCAGGAACGATTTCCAGTATAGTATCCAACAGCGGCGTGATATCCTCTGCAGGTGTCAATGATGTATTGAACCAACCTTGTTTTGAAGAACCGTACAACGTGGTAAAGTTCAATTGCTCTTCGCTGGCATCCAGCTGGAAGAACAACTCAAATACCGCATCATGCACTTCATCGGGGCGGCAGTTAGGTTTATCTACTTTGTTTATTACTACTATCGGGCGCAGATTTAGTTCCAGCGCCTTTTGCAGTACGAAACGTGTTTGCGGCATAGGGCCTTCAAAGGCATCTACCAGCAGCAGCACACCATCCGCCATTTTCAATACACGCTCAACCTCTCCGCCAAAGTCGGAGTGGCCCGGAGTATCAATCACATTTATTTTTACCCCTTTGTATTCTACAGAAATGTTTTTGCTGAGAATGGTGATACCCCTTTCGCGTTCCAGGTCGTTACTGTCCATTATCAGTTCGCCTGTTTCTTGGTTGTCGCGGAAAACCTTGGTGGCGTGAATGATTTTGTCAACCAGCGTGGTCTTGCCGTGGTCAACGTGTGCTATAATAGCTATATTACGTATATTCATAATGCTTCTTTATTATAAAAAATTACCCTTCCTTTATGACGAAAAAAGGAAGGGTATTCCAATTCGCGCGCAAAGGTACGGAAATAAAGCGGTGAAAAGACATTATATTGCCTTTTAATAACATTAATTTATGAGGCACATATCCATGATTTTATTGTTAAGCCTTTTATCCCTGCAGGCTTTTGCACAGACGAAAGAAGCACCAAAAGAAGAAGGTTTTGAAATGAAACAGTATTATTTCGTGATGCTGACGAAAGGAGAGCGCCGGGGTGAGATAACCGATACGGCAGTAATCAATGAAATACAACGCGGGCATTTGGCCAATATCAACCGGCTGGCCGAAATGGGCAAAATAGTGGTTGCCGGCCCCTTCGGCGACAATGGCAACTGGAGGGGCATATTTATTTTTGACTGCCCTACAGAAGATGAAGTAAAAGAATTGCTGAATACAGACCCTGCTATTAAGGCCGGACGATTAGCATATGAAATTCACCCCTGGTGGACTGCGAAGAATTGCGTGTTTAAATGAAATCAGTTCATCTTAAACGGCGCTACCAACGGAAACTCGGGTATGTTTACCGTGAAACGTGTTTTGTCGAAGAGGTTCTCCATTTCGTATGTGCCGCGCATACGGCCAATTTCTGAGCGGAGGTTGGCGGCTGAAATATATTGGTATGATTCGCCAGGTTGAATAATTGGTTGTTCACCTACAACACCTTCACCCACTACTTCGCGTACCTCTGTGCCATAATATACATCGGATATATACCAATGACGGCTGATGAGCTGGACCGGTGTAGGACTCAGGTTTTCAATCGTAATACGGTAGGCATGCAGGTACTCGTTAGTCATCGAGTTGGACTGTTCTGGCTGGAAAAATGTTTCCACTGTAATACTTACGCCTTGTGTTACCTGCTGTACCATAACGGGACGGTTTATGTAAATATAACCCATTATTACGGGTATTGTTGTGATTTATTTTTTTAAGATTTCGTTAATCACATCGTTGGCCAGGCTGCTTTCATACCCTTTCTGCAACAGGTAGCGGTACATCTTTTGTTTGCGAATAAATATATTTTTCTCCGATTTGAGCTCTTTCAATTTTTTCTCTGCAAGGGATTTAAGGGTTTGCAGATATTCGTCTTCGTCTATTTCTGTCAATGCTTTTTTGATGCAGTAGTCCGAAACCTGCTGGCTTTTCAACTGTTCCGCGATTTTCCTCCTACCCCATTGTTTCATGCGAAACTTGCCACGGGCTATAGCACGGGCGTAATTTTCTTCGTTTAACAGCCCGGTCTGTACCAGGTCTATAAGCTGCTCCTCTACTTCAGGCGTAGTACATCCCAGTTCATACAGTTTATTCCGCACCTCTTTGTGGCAGCGAGGCTGGTATTGGCAGTAGCGGATGATGGAATCTTTAACGGACATACCCCAACCCCTAAAGGGGCTTTAATTTTTTTATTATGACTTAGGCAAAAATAGCCCCTTTAGGGGTTGGGGCGAATTAACGCCCCATATACACCATCAGTATCTGCACATCACTGGGGTTTACCCCGCTGATGCGGCTGGCCTGGCCGAGTGTGCCGGGTTTTATTTTCGCCAGCTTCTGGCGCGCTTCGGCTGATAGTGCAGTGAGCTTATCATAATTAAAAGACTGTGGAATTACCATGTCCTCAAGTGTTGCCATTTTCTTCACCAGTTCTTTTTCCTTCTCGATATATACATCGTACTTAGCCTGTATCTCCGCCTGCTCCAGGTTCAGGATGTCAGAATCTCCAACGGCTTCTTTCAGCCCCGGTATTTCCTGCATCATATCCTTTAGGCTGATACCGGGGCGCAGCAATAATTTCATAGCACGCGCTTTTTCCGTCATGGGCGAGGAGCCTATTTTCTCCAGGAAGGGATTGGCGGCTGTTGGTTCTACAGGATATTCCGCCAGTATATTCTTTATCCTTTCCACATCCTGCCTCTTGGCGTTTACCCTTTCCATCCGCTCATCCGATGCAAGTCCCAATTCGTGGCCGAGGGGTGTCAGGCGCAGGTCGGCATTATCCTGCCTCAGTAACGTGCGGAACTCTGCCCGGCTCGTAAACATACGGTAGGGTTCGTCCGTGCCTTTATTAATCAGGTCATCTATTAAAACTCCGATATATGCATCGCTACGCTTCAGCACCACCGGGTCCTTTTCCTGCGCCTTCTGATGAGCATTGATGCCTGCCATTAAACCCTGGCAAGCCGCTTCTTCATATCCCGTGGTTCCGTTTATCTGCCCGGCAAAGAACAACCCACTAATCAATTTGGTTTCTAATGTAAACTGTAGCTGTGTAGGGGGAAAATAGTCGTACTCTATAGCATACCCAGGGCGGAAGAACTTTACATTCTCAAATCCCGGGACCATTTTAAGTGCTTTGAACTGCACATCTTCAGGCAGCGAAGTGCTGAAGCCATTCACATATATCTCCACTGTGTTCCAGCCCTCCGGCTCTACAAACAGCTGGTGGCGGTCCCGTTCTGCAAAGCGGCTGATCTTATCTTCGATACTGGGGCAGTAGCGTGGGCCGCTCCCTTTTATCCTGCCCTGGTACATGGGCGACTGCTCAAAGCCAGTCTTCAGTATTTCATGTACTTCGTTGCTGGTATAGGTTATCCAGCAACAGCGCTGTTGTTCCGGTTTGATTCTTTCTACTGGTAAATACGAAAACCCTACAATCTCCTCATCGCCATGCTGTATTTCCATTTTGGTATAATCCAGGCTGCGGCCATCTACCCTTGGAGGGGTACCTGTTTTCAGGCGGGCGCTTTCAAAACCCAGCTCCACCAATTGCTCAGTAATGCCGGTAGCCCCTTTTTCACCCATCCTGCCACCACCAAACTGCTTTTCGCCCACATGTATCACACCGTTCAGGAAAGTGCCATTG
>JACFNS010000141.1:4098-6871 GCA_019454705.1 Taibaiella sp.
TACCGTCTTTCCATATATCTCCTGCCCCATCCCGGTTACTATTCCCTTTACCGTTCCACGTGAAACGATGAGGCCCTTCACCATATCCTGCCAAAAATCGAGATTAGGGGTATTTTCCAGCATCTCCCTCCACAGTTGGGCGAAGAGCATACGGTCGTTTTGTGTTCGCGGGCTCCACATGCCGGGGCCTTTCGAGTGGTTCAGCATACGAAACTGTATCATGCTTTTATCGCTCACAATACCGCTATACCCGCCTAATGCATCTATTTCCCGCACTATCTGCCCCTTAGCTATGCCACCCATAGCGGGATTACAGCTCATTTGGGCTATAGTCTGCATATTCATGGTTACCAACAAAACGTTAGAGCCCATATTGGCTGCTGCCGCCGCTGCCTCACAACCGGCATGGCCGGCACCTACTACTATTACATCATACTCAGGAAACATAAGGGCGCAAAGTTACGAAGGATGGGTATTAAAATATCGCGAATGCAGCTATTGAATATCGTATTTCGTTAATTTTATTAATAATCCATCGGGAGCAGAGTTTTTGTTGAGCACAGAACTGATAGGGGCAAAATACTTAACCCATAGCGGAAGGAAGCATTAAACATTACAACCCGGCTTGAACAATAGATAAAATGATTGGAATACAAATGAAATGTAAAATGCCGACGACCAAATATCAAAAAGCTATTTCAACAATGGGAAGTTGGTCTATACTTATTTATCAAGGACTGGTTTGCCATTATCGCATACAACGAATTTTGTTTCCAAATCCAGAAATTAGGGCTAAATCCGCCTTTTTATATTGATAATCAATGAGATAGGAAAGCAGTAAAGATAACCACACATAGTTTGGCCATGTTTCATTTGGAACAAGTCTTGATAGAAATACATTGAGGTTCCACGTGAAACATTCTCGGCAAAATCATTAGCTTTATAGTTCCACGTGGAACAAAACCAAAAATAACTATGCGCATATTAATAACTCCCGCATTAGTGCTATTACTTACCGCATGTAAGACCAAAGAACGTGTAGATATGCTTGTCCTCGCATCTAAAGTGTACACGGCAGATAGTCAATTCGCTGAATACGAAGCCATCGCAATAAAAGACGGGAAAATTGTAGCTGTCGGAGATAAATCAACCATTACGAACAAGTATAGTGCCGATAGTACGATAAACGCAACCGGGAAATATATCTACCCCGGGTTTATAGATGCGCATTGCCATTTCAGTGGATATGCGTTAAGCTCTTATAGACTGGACCTTGTTGGAACTAAGTCTTATGAGGAAGTGTTGGCAAAACTCGTTGAGTATGATAAAACAAACACCCTAGATTGGATATATGGCCGTGGCTGGGACCAAAACGACTGGACAGTAAAGGAGTTCCCGGATAAAAAAGCGCTGGATAGCCTATTCCCTCATAAACCTGTGATACTGAAACGTGTAGATGGTCATGCAGTATTATGCAACCAGAAAGCTCTGGATATGGCAGGTATCACATCAGGAATTGTTATTGTTGGTGGTATAATTGAGAAAAAGAATGGAAATCTAACGGGGATATTAATAGACAATGCCGCAGAACCTGTAGAAAATATAATTCCATCATTACCTCCCGTAGCTGAAGCAACAAAATATTTACAGGCTGCGGAACAGGAATGTTTCTCGCTTGGCCTCACAGGAATAGTAGATTGCGGTATAAAGGCAGAAGTGATAACTCTTCTGAAGCAGCTATACGGTCAAAATAAATTGAGTATAGCCAATTCGGTATTGCTGGCGCAGGATGATAGCACATTAAAAACCTATGCTGCTGATGGCTTTTATAAAAACGGCCAGTTTCAAATCAATGGTATAAAGCTGTATGCCGATGGCGCATTAGGCAGCAGGGGTGCATGTCTTCTAAAAGAATATCATGATATGCCCGGCCATGTGGGCATGCTGCTCTCCGATATCAGCAAAATGAGGGAAATTGCCAAGCTCGCTAAAGCCCATAATTTGCAGCTGTGCACACATGCCATAGGGGATAGTGCAAACCGTGCGATTCTCAGGCTTTATAGCGAATTTCTGCCCAAAAACAATGATTTACGCTGGCGTATAGAACACGCACAAGTTGTTGATTATCAGGACTATAAATGGTTTTCTGACTATAAAATAGTACCCTCTGTACAACCAACACATGCCATATCAGATATGCCCTGGGCGGGAGACAGATTAGGGGAACAAAGATTGCCTGCTGCATATGCTTATAAAAAGCTTTTGGAGCAAAACGGCTGGATAGCGTTGGGTACAGATTTTCCGGTAGAGGCAATTAACCCATTAGCCACCTTCTATACTGCAGTTGCCCGAAAAGATAAAGACGGGCACCCCGAAAATGGTTTCCTGCCCGAAAACAAACTAAGCCGAAAAGAAGCATTGCTGGGTATGACCTACTGGGCAGCGAAAAGTGTCTTTTGGGAAAAAGAGAAGGGCAGCCTGGAGCCGGGTAAAGACGCGGATATAATAATACTGGACAAAGACATCATGTCAATAGCGGAAAATGAGCTGCTGAACGTCAATGTCATTTATACAATATTAAATGGTAAAACTGTGTATAAAAAAGCGGGAGCTGAATAACAGCCCCCGCTTGAAAAACTATTCAATTACTATTACTTAATAACCGTAAACTTCTTCGCCTGCAATTCACCATCAACGTTTATTACTATATAGTAAGTACCTGCCGGCAATTGTGCCGTAGATACAGAATATATATCCTTTGTAACGTTACGAT
>JACFNS010000142.1:0-5555 GCA_019454705.1 Taibaiella sp.
GTAATATATACCGCCAGCAGTGATGGGCTGGATTTTGGCGGTATGATGCGCTATGCACGTAAGGTGGGTGGCCCTGCGCTGCGCAAACTCACATTTCACGAGCGCGGCAGGATGCTGAAAGCATTGGCTTTCCACCTGATGGAAAAGAAAGAGTACTTCTACGAGATCAGCGCATATACCGGGGCTACACGTGCCGACTCATGGGTGGATATTGAAGGGGGAATAGGCAACTTGTTTGCTAACGCCAGCCTGCGCCGCCAGTTTCCTGATGAGCGTTTTTATGTGGATGGTGAGGCTGCGAAGCTGTCGAAGAACGGCACCTTCATAGGCCACCACATCATGGTGCCTAAAGAGGGTGTGGCTATACATATCAATGCGTTCAACTTCCCCGTGTGGGGTATGTTGGAGAAGATTGCTGTCAACCTGCTGGCGGGTGTACCAGCTATTGTCAAGCCTGCTACACTTACTTCTTTTCTTACAGAAGCTGTGTTTGAAGAAATCATCAAATCAGGTATACTGCCCGAGGGCTCACTGCAACTGATATGTGGTAGCGCACGCGGCATACTGGATACAATAGAAACCGGTGATGTGGTGACTTTTACCGGCAGTGCCTCTACAGGACAAAAACTGAAATCGCACCCTCGCATTGTGTCTGAGGCTGTTCCTTTCAACCTGGAGGCAGATTCGCTGAACAGTTGCGTATTGGGTATGGACGTACAACCCGGTTCGCCAGAATTTGATATTTATATAAAAGAAGTAGTACGCGAGATAACTACTAAAGCAGGACAGAAATGTACTGCGGTACGGCGCATCATCGTTCCTGCCGATAGGGTAGAGGACGTGCAGATAGCATTGGGCAAAAGGCTGGCTACCTCCACCATCGGCGACCCGAAAGTAGAGGGTGTGCGTATGGGCTCACTGGCCGGCATGGCGCAGCGCGAAGAGGTTAAAGAAAGGATACAGGAACTGGCACGCACGCAGACTATCGTCATAGGTGATTTGGAAAAATTTGAAGTAGTAGGTGCCGATAAAAACAAAGGTGCATTTATGCCGCCTGTTGTGTTTTACAACGACGACCCGTTTAACAAAACAGACTGCCACAATATAGAAGCATTCGGCCCTGTTTCTACCATCATTCCGTATAAAGACATGGACGAAGCAATAGAGCTCGTAAGGATGGGTAAAGGTTCACTTGTTTGCTCAATAGTGACGGCGGATGATGATATTGCTACTGAATTTGTATTAGGCGCTGCAAGTATGCACGGGCGTATATTGGTA
This sequence comes from Taibaiella sp., assembly GCA_019454705.1. GTDB lineage: Bacteria > Bacteroidota > Bacteroidia > Chitinophagales > Chitinophagaceae > UBA5543. The sequence goes on from JACFNS010000142.1 coordinate 1,279, forward strand.
CTCAACCAGGATTGTGCTAAAGAAAGTACTGGTCATGGTTCACCCATGCCATTGTTGGTACATGGTGGTCCCGGCCGAGCGGGTGGCGGCGAAGAGATGGGAGGTAAGCGCGGTGTACTGCACTATATGCAACGTACTGCTATACAAGGTTCGCCAACTACTATTTCACGCATTACCAATGTGTATCAGCAGGGTGGTAAGCAAAACGAAACAGAAGTTCATCCATTCCGCAAACATTTTGAAGATCTGGAAGTAGGAGATACACTCATTACGGCTAAGCATACCGTTACCGAAACGGACATCACCAACTTTGCCAATGTAAGCGGCGATAACTTCTACGCCCACATGGATGCTACATCGCTGGAGGGCACCATATTCGAAGGTCGTGTAGCGCATGGATATTTTGTGCTTTCAAAAGCAGCAGGTTTGTTTGTAGATGCTAAGAAAGGTCCCGTGTTGCTGAATTATGGCATTGACGAATGCCGCTTCACCAAACCTGTATACCCCGGTATGACTATTGGTGTAAAGCTGACGGTAAAACAAAAGACCGACCAGGAGAAACGTGATGAAAATGATATAGCCAAAGGTATAGTGCGCTGGCTGGTAGATGTATACGATGAAACAGGAGAAACAGTAGCCATCGCTACTATTCTCACAATGGTGAAGAAAAGAAACCAGGAATAATAACAGAAAAACAAAGATTATGTCAGATACACAAGGATACGTAAATATAGAAGTAGCAGATAGTATTGGCACTATCGAATTCTTTCACCCTGCCAGCAACTCATTGCCGGGGGCTATACTCAATAAGCTGGCTGATACTATTACCGAAGCCGGTAAAAATGATGATATAAAAGTGATTGTACTGAGGAGTGCCGGTGACCGGGCATTTTGTGCGGGCGCTTCCTTTGATGAACTCATTGCTATCAATGATGCCGAAGGTGGTCTGAAATTCTTCAGCGGTTTTGCCAAAGTGATTAATGCTATGCGCAAGTGCCCTAAGTTCATCATAGGGCGTATACATGGCAAGGCTGTGGGTGGTGGTGTAGGGCTGGCTGCTTCTGTAGATTACGCTATGGCTACAGAACATGCTTATGTAAAGCTCAGCGAGTTGGCGGTAGGTATTGGCCCCTTTGTGGTAGGCCCGGCGGTTGAACGTAAGATGGGTTTATCTGCTTTCTCTATACTGGCTACCGATGCTACTGAGTGGCGTTCTGCAGAATGGGCGCGCGACCGTGGTCTTTATGCTGAAGTATGGAGCAATGCAGACAAGATGGATGATGCTATAAAAGTGCTGGCAGATAAACTGGCGCAAAGCAGTCCGGAAGCAATGGCAGAACTGAAGCAAGTGTATTGGCAGGGCACAGAGCATTGGGATACTTTGCTGACAGACCGTGCAGCCATAAGCGGCAGGCTTGTACTCAGCGATTTTACGCGCAATGCCATCAATAAGTTTAAAGCGAAAGCTTAGTATTATTTAGCTGCGGCTATTAATACTTTTTCATACTCATCTACTATACGCGGCCAGTTGTACTGGTCGCGTATTTTTCTAAGATTATTTTCCAGCATATTATTGTGCGTTGCCTTTGCCGTTACTTCCCTTATTACTTTTATCAGTTGTTCTGCATCTGCAAAGTAAAAAGCGTCATCGCCCAGCACCGCTCTGTTAAACAGGTTGTCGTGCGCAGCTATCAGGCTGTTGCTACCCATAGCTTCCAGCAGCGATGGATTGGTACCACCAACAGAATGTCCGTGGAAATATAAATGAGAAAAATACCGGAGATTGTTGATAACTGTTATATCGTATATACCACCCAGGAAACGTATGCCGGGTTTATGCCCGTAGGTGTCTACCAGGTATTTACCGAAAGCGTTTTCTGTTTTGCCCACCACCAGCAAAGGCCTGCCTGTACCGCTCAGCACATGGGCCTTAAGTATCATTTCTATATTGTTTTCAGGCTCCATTCGCGCCATCAGCATGTTGTAGTCAAAGTGTTGTACATTATACTTTTCCAGCAGTGGTTCATATGGGTCTTCAAATACATCGGCCCCATAGGCTATAAAGTGCGAGGGCTTGTTGTATTCTTCTTTCAGATACTTTTCAATTCCAAGAGAGTCTGCAATCAGCACGTCGGCCTTTAGTGCTGCCCATCGTTCGGCACGTTTCAAAAACTTCTGAACTTTGGCGCTGTATTTACTGCGTTTCCATTCCAGCCCGTCCATGTTCACTATATTTTTGCAGTTGCCCGGCCATAGTTTGTACCATATACTGTTGCTGGTATAGCCCAGTTGCAGCAATACATGAAACTTGCGTTTCCGTGCATCCCTGATACAGTTCAGGTCGTAGATAAACTGGCCTGCGGTGCCTATTTTCTTTTCGGGGTCGTAACAATGTATGATGTTCACACCGTTCCATGTGTCCTCCTGGTATTCATGATCGTGAGAGTTGTACACCCACACATTGTGTCCTTTCTTTGCCAGTCCGGCAGCCAGGTATTCTGCGCATTGCTCAAAACCGCCATACCTGTTGGGTATGCCGCGTGTGCCTAATATGCCTATTCTTAGCCCGCTCATAAACTTAATAATGCAAAGGACGGTTAAACTTTTAATACTTGTTTATATGCGGACAGTGTTTCTTCTGCTGCACGCTCCCATGTGTACTCACTCAATATCCTTCTGCGGAAATCTTCGTCATATGGCGCAGTGTATGCCTTGTCAATGGCTGCCTTTATTGATTCAGGGCTGTCGGGGTTGCAATACCATGCATCATCTTTAAAATAGTCGCGCGTATCGCCCAGGTCGGTCACTACTATATTACAGCCCATTACCGCCGCTTCCAGCGATGAGAGCCCCGTTGTTTCAAAATAGCTGGGAAGCACATGCACACGGGCGTTGCTGTATGCAGTAAACAATTCCTCATCATCCAGGTGCCCCTCTATATGAATATTCGGACCAGCTTCCGCCTTGCATTGCTCAAAGTATGCCATAGCATTGGGCGATGGCTTGCCATGAATATATAATTGGTATTGGCTGCCGTTCAGCGCCCTGATGAGGTTTAGCTGGTTTTTGCGCGCCTCTATCCGCCCCATACACAATATGGCATCCTTATATTTTTCGCTGGTAGGATATTGTTTGCCCGCACAGTCGGTATTGATACCATTGGGCACTACCCTGTATGGGCGCGGGATATTGTATTTCCTTTCAAACCTGCGGTATTCGCTTTCTGAGTTGGGTAATAGCATTGCCGCATTGCCCGCTACATATTTTATTGCCGCCTTATGCCCCATACGCAGGTAATCCTTACTCACTATCTTTTCGCCGTTTTTTACCGCACGTGCTATGGCCTTTATATATTCCAGCCCGTCATCGCTGAACACCATTTTCAGTATTCTTTGTGCCATGCCTATTTGCTGCTTTACAGTACCATATTCTACAAATATGGTAGAAACCACGTAGGGCTTTTTTGATTGCTTTATATGGCTGATAACATCGGCTGGACGTATGATATTAAAAAAATGAAGCAGGTCATATTTAGTGTAGTCAATCTGCTCATAGCACAGGTACACGTCCACTTCTACACCCAGCTTGCGGAGGTTGCGTGCGGTCAGATCCAATTGCTTGGTATCACCACCAGGAGAAGTGTACAAGGTAGCCCTTGATATAAAAGCAACTTTCATTTGTGGTGCAAAAGTATTAATTCCGCTCTTGTTTTTTTTGCATGTTGTAAATTGTAGTTATCGCCTTCTCCGGAAAAAAAGAAAGGACATACAGGAGGTACGGCTCTGGTTTACCGGGTAAAATGCGTATTGCTTTCAGCAGATTTTTCCGCGCCTTCGACGGTTGGTAACTGTTCCAAAGGAACTTTTTGCCAATCATACTATAATAGGCGGCCTCTTTATACTTGCCGAAGTCCTGTGTCACTAATATCTCTTTCAGTCTTTTAGCATCTTCATCGGTAATATATCCCCTGTTTATAGAATCATATTTTATTTTCTTAAACTCCGGGCCACGCCATTTTTCGTCTATAGTTACCGACGCAGGGTTGAACCTGTGTTTAATTAACTTATCCTTTAGGTTGCAAACTTTTCCTGCAGAAAAAAAACGTGTCCAGAAAAGGTGGTCCTCGAAGTGGATGGCACCTTTAGGGTACCCTCCAAGCTTTAATGCAACATCGCGGCGATACATTATGGCAGGATGGTCAAAGGGACAGGTAGTTAATATTGCTTTTTGTAATTCCTCATGACTGTATGCACCCGGTTGCCATTCAAATAGATATT
>JACFNS010000142.1:5565-6795 GCA_019454705.1 Taibaiella sp.
CCGTCTTTGTCTATATAATCTGTCGCGCTGCCCACAAGTACATAATCGGGGTGCGATTGCAGAAAATCAAATTGCACCTGCAGCCTGTTAGGGTAGCATATGTCATCAGCGTCAAAGCGGGCTATTAAATCAGCTTTTGAAAGCTCAAGGCCTTTATTGAGTGCGCCGATTACGCCTGCGTTAGGTTGTGTATGCACTCGGATACGGGGGTCACTATATGCCTTGATAATATTTTCTGTGTTATCAGTAGAACCATCGTTGATGATAAGCAGTTCGAAATTGGCAAAAGTCTGATTTAACACGCTGTCTATCGCTTCTCCAATATATTCTGCTGCATTATACGCAGGCATCAGTACTGTTATGGCAGGAGTGTTGTTCACCATCAGGGTCAGTTATCGTTTTCTAAGTCAATTAAAAGCAGCCATTCCAAAAATGGCATTACGCACATTGTGTCGAATATATAACTTAGGTGTGCGAATGGGAGTAGTATTACAAACAGCCACAAGCCATATGTTAACTTGTGTATGCGCTTCAGAAAATAACCTATATAAAAAAAGACAAACAATATTGCACCGAGAATGCCGTATTCCCCAAATATCTGGTTGTAGAAGCTATCGGGGAAGTTGGCAGTAGAGTAATATTCTTTATCACTCTTGATTCGTTCTTCTATTAACAATACATGGTTTTCTTTGTATTCAGGAGATGCAAAGCGCGGTAATATATGCATGAACAACCTGCTGGAATCATACCCGGCCATTTTTTGAGCTATATGCGATGAAAAACGAGTAGTGCCTGCACCAAAAAACATGTGTACTGGTGAGCTTTTTAAGTATTGCATAGTTTCCAGTACGGCAAGGGTTTTACCCTGCAGTTTCAGGACATATGTCTTTGTCATATCGCGCATTATAGAGATACGCGATGCCTTATCTGATATCTCAGATTGTTTGGTGGCTATTGCAAAAGATACCTTGTCCTTTTCTTTGGTTTTCAAAGCTTGATATTCAGACGCTGTCATTGTAAATGCTTCAGGATATACTTTTTGGTCTGATATCATACCCTTGTAATTGTTCTTGCCTTCTACTTCTATTGAGAAAATTTTGTTTTTAACTTTTGCTACAAAATAGTCTGCATTGTCGGGCGATACGGTTACATACAAGAATATAATAAGAAATATGTATGCGGGAATATAAAGTGCAAAATTGCCGGGCGGGGCAATTTTTTTTAGCCATG
>JACFNS010000143.1 GCA_019454705.1 Taibaiella sp.
TCATTAACAGAAGTATTAGGTGTAGGCGCTATTGTTGTAGGTACGCCGCCAACAGGGAAATAATACCACCTGAGTGTATCGCCAATAGCAGTCAATTGTTCTGCGGGCATTTCTTCGCAATAATATACAGGAGTATTTACAATGGGTTTCTCAGGCTTGGGTGCTGCCCTGTACCTTACTAAGGTACGTTCGCGGCTTTCGCATCCGTATTGATCTGTCTGAGATACATAGTATATCAAAGTGTTGGGCGATGAAGTATTGATAGTAGGTGTAACCGGTACGGGTGATCCACCTGTAGCTGTATAGTACCATGTGGGGTTTGTACCATTTACAACAGTATATTCAAACTGTTCGTTAAGGCAATAATCGAGTTTGCCGGAAATGGTTGGAGCGGGAGGGTCGCTGATGATCAGTGTTCCTGAGTCAGGCAGAGACTCTTTACCGCACAGGTTGTAAGTAACAAAATACCTTCCCGCATCAGAATGATCTACACCGAAAATAGTATCTACACCGGTTGTATTTTGAGCTATGATATTCCCGTTCTTATCTCTCCATGTAAAGGTGCCTCCCGGCTTAGGGTGCGTAGCCTTTAATATCAAATCCTGCCCCAGGCATTTGATTGCAGGTTTCAGGCTGTTATCAACAACCGGGGTGGTAGGTGGTAATAATTCCACTGTTACAGCTCCCTCAAAGTTAAACGAGCTTATACCGGCAAAATTTGTTGCGATAAAGCCGGCACCTAAATCGAAATATCCTGTATAAATATTGTTTGAGCTACCACTAGTCATGGTAACATTACTGTTGGTAATTGAAAGAGGTGATGTATTTAACGGAACCCTTATTGTGTCAGTACAAGTTATTAACAGACGTATAGCTGTATTAGCTGGTACAAAGGTGTTTAATCCGGTAAATAAATTTACTACAACATTATTTGAGTCGGTATCAATAGTATCAGATGTAGCTACTTTCGTCCACCCGCTTGCAGGGTTTACCGGAAAAGGGTTGCCATTCAGCCTTGTGAATGATGTATATAAATCATAAGTCGCACCGTTTGCAGAAACGTTTCTCGTAACAGTAAAAGGATCTGTAAATTGCACTTGCCAAAAACCCATGTGGTGCATAGCTAAGTTAGTAATCCTAATTGGACACGGATTATCATTCCTGATTTCCAGAGTAATAAAATCAGATGCACCCTGATTTGTGGAGGAATAAATAATCGTATATGCCGCAGAGTTAGGGGTTACCAGGGGTATCTGCCCAAATACCTTGCTTGTAGAAATAAGCATAAATGCAAGCAACAAAAAACGCTGGGTGAATAACTTTTTTATCATGTTATCAGTTTTCTTAACAGTAAAAGACCATGTATATAGCCGTATAGACATGGTTTTTTGTCAATTAGTTGGTTTTATTATTAAACTTCCCGCAGTTGCCGGCGAGACTAATATCAAGTGACAAATTACTAATAATTTCCACTACTGCAAAGCATTTTGTTAAATTTTGCCCACATTTCAGATTTTTTAATTCTTTTTCATAAAGTGCTCAGAAACATCATGGTATCTACACCATCAGCATAGTTTGAAAGCGTGGGAAACTGCGATCGTCCGTAGCTGATATTAACATTATCTACCACACATTGGATATTGTCATCGGATTGTAAATTCGTTGATAAAGCCGCTTTGTCAGCATAATACTCATAATGTAAAACTGAAACGGCTGAAAATGGCTCCTTATTTTCCACCATAAGCAGAAAATCGTTGCTGATATAGGGGATCTTATTCAGCAGGTATATGGCCAGGTAATAGTCGTAGTTGTTTTTGTATTTGTGATGATGAATAATATCGCCATATGGTTTCAGCCCATCCAGCAACAGGTTGATGTCATAACCTTCGGGAAAGAACACCTTTGTAACATTCCTGCAACCCAGCCCGTAGTAGCTGAAGATATCTCTGCCCAGGTCATGTAAATCCTCAGCGGTTTCATTGCCGGAAAGCACAGCGACAGACGTCCTGTTTCTGCGGATGATATGCGGGTACTTGCCAAAATACTGCTCGAAGTAGCGGGCGGTATTGTTGCTGCCGGTAGCTATATAGGCATCGCAGCCCTTCAGGTTGTCGGCAAATACAATGAGGTTGGCTATTTCAGGTTGCCATTCCACCAACTTGCTTACCAGGTGGGGCAGCAGTATATCGTCTTTAGACGATAGCTTGATATGCAGGGTATGCCCGGATACAAACCCGCAAAGGAAGTCGTGAAACCCTACCAGCGGTATATTGCCCGCCATTACTATGCCCACTATTTTACTTTCTGCCGGTGCGGGGTATTGTTTCACCCAATCCTCTAACAGGCCTGCCTGCAGAAAGCACCCGGTAATACCCGCTATAGCCAGCTCAATATTTTCATCGTCAAACCACGCGTTCCTGTTTTTAGCCCAATCTTTGGCATTTTGCCATGCATCGTGGCCAGACTGCATATATTCACCTAATCTTACTAATAATTCAATCTTCCGTTGCAATGGTACCATCTGTTATTTTTATGCGGGTTAAATACTAACTTTACAGGCAAAATTAGAACAATACTGAGCTATGGCAATCAAGATAACTGACGAATGTATTAACTGCGGGGCCTGCGAACCTGAATGTCCCAATAACGCTATATACGAGGGCGGGGTAGAGTGGGCTATTACCGACGGTACCTCTGTAAAAGGGGCATATACCATGATGGATGGTACCACCACAGATGCTGACACACGCCACGCACCTAAAGCAGTAGATATATATTATATAACGCCTGACAAGTGTACGGAATGCCAGGGTTTTCACGAAGAGCCGCAATGTGCCGCCGTATGCCCTGTGGACTGCTGCGTACCCGACGAGATGTACCGGGAAACAGTAGATGAGCTACTGGCCAAAAAAGAGAAACTCCATTTATAATAAAGAAGCCCCTGCAAAAGGGGCTTTCTTATTATTAGTCTTTTTTAGGTTCCTCCAGTTTCGTCCAGGTGTTGTCCACTTTTGAAAAACTGTCTGTTTCATTAGCTAACTGCAGGAAATATTCCGGGCCGAAATGTGCATTGATGATTTTTTGTTCTTTACCCTTGTAGGTAAAGTAGAAATTTACACCAGGCACATCTTGTATCAGGCTCTCGTACAATTCAGAACAGGTATCTACCGGGTATTCTTCAAACCTTTTGTATAAAGCAGCTACTTTGGCAGCGTCAAACTTCTTCTGGTATAGCCCATCATATTCTACAGAAGACCATCCGTCATATTTTACAGTACCATCTTTATATATTTCCAGCCTGTATGCGGGGCAACTGCCAAAGCAAGGCGTACGCTCCATAGCTATAAACTGAATGGCCGAATTAGTGCCTTTTGTTTTTACAACGCTCGATTTGGTTGTCTTTTTTTGCTGTGCGCATGCGCTGAATATTACAGCTACCACTACAATAAAACTTAAGAGGTTCTTCTTCATTTTTTCTAATTTCCGTGCGCAAAGATAGCGATATACTATACATTAACTGAGATAATAGCAAATATGCTGCCCGATAATAGCCAGGAACTGTTTTATAGAATAGCTTTAACATTTGTGCAGGAGGTAGGTCCCATCACTGCAAAGACACTGGTAGAGCATTACGGCACAGCCGAAGCCATATTTAAAGCGCCACTGAAAGAACTAAAGTCACTCTCCGGACTGGGAGAAACACGTACAAAAGGCTTCAGGGATGAGGCATTATTTCCTCGGGTAGAGGAAGAACTTAATTATATACAAAAGCATAGTGTAAGGGTGCTGTGGTTTTGGGATGATGACTATCCGCACCGACTGAAAAATTGTACTGATGCACCTGTGCTGTTATACTATACAGGTAACGCAAACCTCAGTCCTGAAAAAGCAGTGGCAGTGGTGGGAACAAGAAAATATTCTGACTACGGGCAGCGCGCTACAGAGCAGTTGGTGGAAGAGTTGAAAGATATGGGCATTACCATCATCAGCGGGCTGGCGCATGGCATAGATACGATAGCACATAAAGCAGCACTGAAACATGGCTTGCCAACAATTGGCGTGGTAGGGCATGGCCTGGACAAGATGTACCCGGCAGCAAACAGGAACCTGGCCAAAGAAATGATAACTAATGGCGGGGTGTTGAGCGAATACCCATCGGGCACACCGGGAGACAGGGCGCACTTCCCTATGCGGAACAGGATAGTAGCGGGGCTGAGTGATATAACCGTAGTAGTAGAAAGCGATATAAAAGGTGGTGCATTGATAACAGCACGTGTAGCGGACAGCTACAACCGCGACGTCGCGGCATTCCCCGGTAGGATATATGATGCTAAATCATCGGGCTGCAATGAACTGATACGTACCAACATAGCCAGTATGATAACCTGTGCCGACGACCTGCTGGAACTGATGAACTGGAAAGAAGCGGGGAAAAAGAAACCTGTACAGAAGCAACTGTTCATAAACTTGTCACCCGAAGAAAAGACGGTGTATGATGTGCTGGGCAGCAAGGATATGGTACATGCCGATGAACTGCTGCACCTGTGCAATATGACCAGCTCTCAACTGGCATCTACACTATTGATGATGGAAATGCAGGGATTGGTAAAAGCCCTGCCGGGTAAGTTTTACAGGTTGGATTAAACTACCACACCTTCCAAATCATAATCATAAGCCTTCTCAATACGTACGTTTACGAAATCGCCGATGGGCAGTTCTTTGTCTGTATTGATGATGACCTCGTTGTCCACTTCCACGCTATCAAACTCGGTGCGACCTAAGTAACGTCCGGCTTCTTTTTTGTCTATCAGTACTTTGAATTCTTTGCCAATCTTCTCCTGGTTCTTCTCGTAAGATATTTCCTGCTGCACTTCCATTATCTCCTGTGCACGTGCTTCTTTTTCATCAGCGGGTATATTGTCTTCCAGTTCGTAAGCGCTGGTGTTTTCCTCGTGGCTGTAAGTGAAGATGCCTACACGGTCAAGACGCACATCTTCCAGGAATGCTTTCAGGTCTTCTACGTCTTCCCTTGTTTCGCCGGGGAAGCCCGCTATTAATGTGCTACGGATGCAGATACCGGGCACCCTGTCGCGTACATTGTTGATGAGTTCAATAATATCCTGCCTCGTTATCTGGCGCTTCATAGCCTTGAGCATATTATCTGATATATGCTGCAGGGGCATATCTAAGTAATTGCAGATGTTCTCCCGTTCGCGCATCACGTCCAGTATCTCCAGCGGAAACTTGGTAGGATAGGCGTAGTGCAGCCTTATCCAATGCAGCCCTTCAATGTCCGACAAGTGCTTGAGCAAATCAGACAAAGCACGCTTCTTATAAATATCCAGTCCGTAGTAGGTCAGTTCCTGTGCAATGAGCATGATTTCCTTCACGCCCATGCTCACCAGCTTCTTAGCCTCGGTTACTACTTCTTCTATGGTTTTTGATACGTGCTGCCCGCGCATCAGTGGTATAGCGCAGAAGGAGCAGGTACGGTTGCAGCCTTCAGATATTTTCAGGTAGGCGTAGTGTTTGGGTGTGGCGAGTAAACGTTCGCCTATCAGTTCCTGCTTATAATCAGCTTCAAATTGTTTCAGTATCAGCGGCAGCTCCATAGTACCAAACCAGGCGTCCACCTCGGGTATTTCCTTCAGCAGATCGCCACGGTAGCGCTCGCTCAGGCAGCCTGTTACATATACTTTATCCAGTTTGCCTTCACGCTTCAGTTCTACCTGCTCCAGTATGGTATTGATGCTCTCTTCCTTAGCCTTATCTATAAAGCCGCAGGTGTTCACCACCACTATATTATGGTCCAGTTTGGTGTTCTCATGTTTCACCTTGATGCCGTTGGCTGCCAATTGGCCGCTCAGCACTTCGCTGTCCACCATGTTTTTGGAGCAACCGAGCGTGATGATATTTACCTTGTCTTTTCTTAACTTCTTCGTCTGCACAGTATCTATATTATTTATCCCTGAAAAACAGGCGTATGGGTACGCCGTTGAAATTGAAATGGCTTCTCAGTTTATTTTCCAGGAAGTTTTTATAAGGCGCTTTAATGGCATCCGGGTAATTGCAATAGAACGCAAATGACGGTACTGTGGTGTGCAACTGCTGCACAAACTTAATCTTAACCGAATGCCCGCGTGTCATGGGGGGAGGGTAGTGCTGTATCTCTTTCAGCATGATATCGTTCAGCTTTGATGTTTGTATCTTACGCTGGCGGTTGTCATATACTTCCAGCGCTTTTTCCATAGCCTGGAATATACGCACCTTGTCTTTGGCAGAGATGAATACCATCGGTACATCTGTAAACGGCGCTATCTTATGATGTATGGCTTTTTCGTAGTCGCGGGCGGTGTTTGTTTCTTTTTCAACAGTATCCCATTTGTTGATGAGCAACACAATGCCCTTGCCCTTACGAGCAGCCAGGCTGAAGATGCTCACATCCTGCGAGGTAACGCCTTTCTCCGCATCTATCACTATCATACACACATCCACATCGTCCATAGCACGCACGGCACGTATCACCGAGTAAAACTCCAGGTCTTCATGAACATTCTTCTTTTTGCGCAGGCCGGCAGTGTCTATCAGTATGAATTCCTTACCAAACTGGTTGTAATGTGTGTGTATAGTATCGCGGGTAGTGCCCGGTATATCACTTACTATGGTACGTTCCTGCCCTGTAAGTGCATTCAGCAGGGTGGACTTGCCCGCATTGGGCTGGCCTATGATGATGAATTTAGGTAGGGGATTTTCGTCCACCTCTTCAGTTGGCTCTTCAATA
>JACFNS010000144.1:0-4054 GCA_019454705.1 Taibaiella sp.
GCAACGCTCGGGGTCTTTGTCAGAACAATCGGCCAGTTTGCCGGGCATACCACCACCCGACAGTACACTTTTGCGTTGTACCAGTTCGCGGGCTTTACGCGCAGCAGCACGTGCCTGTGCGGCTATTATTACTTTATCAATTATGAGTTTAGCCTGCTTGGGGTTTTCTTCCAGGTAGGCCTCCAATACACGGCTTACGGACACATCTACCACGCCCATCACCTCGTTGTTGCCAAGTTTGGTTTTCGTTTGGCCCTCAAACTGTGGTTCAGGCACTTTTACAGATATAATCGCGCTCAGCCCCTCGCGGAAGTCATCACCTGTAATCTCCACTTTAGCTTTTTCAAACAGTTTGTTCTTATCGCCGTAAGATTTGAACACACGTGTAATAGACCTGCGGAAACCGGCTACGTGCGTACCACCCTCTATCGTGTTAATGTTGTTGACGTAAGAAAAAATATGTTCGTTGTAAGACGTGTTGTAGTTCATCGCTACCTCTACAGCCACATTGGTTTCGGGGTCGTGCGACTCAACATATACCGGCGTAGCCAGCAGCGGGCTGCGCTTACCCGATTCATCCAACATCTGCACAAACTCTATAATACCACCCTCGCTATAGAATATTTCTTTTACATCGCTTCCGTTCTCATCCTGTTCGCGCATATCCACCAGCGTTATGTGGATGCCTTTGTTCAGGTAGGCCAGTTCGCGCAGGCGGCCAGCCAGTATCTCACGGTTGTAGGTGGTTTCTTTAAAAATGCCGTTATCGGGCCAGAAGTGCTGATGAGTACCCCGCTTGTCGCTGGTTCCTATCTCACGCACAGGGTACATAGGTATGCCTTTTTCATACTCCTGCTCAAATATTTTGCCCTCGCGGTGCACAGTGGTGTGCATGTGGCTGCTGAGTGCATTTACACAACTTACACCAACACCGTGCAAACCCCCGGATACTTTATACGAGTCTTTATCAAACTTTCCACCCGCGTGCAGCACGGTCATAACCACTTCCAGTGCGCTGCGCCCCTCTTTGGGGTGTATGCCCGTGGGTATACCACGCCCATCATCCTGTACACTTATAGAGTTGTCGGGATGTATATTGACTACTATGTTTTTACAATGGCCGGCCAGTGCCTCATCTATAGAGTTGTCCACCACTTCGTACACCAGGTGATGCAGACCTTTTACGCCTATATCGCCTATGTACATGGCAGGGCGCTTACGCACCGCTTCAAGACCTTCTAAAACCTGTATACTCGCGGCATCGTAGCCTGTGGGAGCGGGTGTGTTAACAGCAGTATTTTCTGTACTCATAAATTTGTTGAACAAGGGAGCATTATACGCCCCGGAATGATTAGTTGACAACAGCAAAAATGCATGTCGCTTTTGCCGTACTTGCCAGGTTAATTTTAACCTTGCAAATATAGCTAAAACCCCCTGTTTATGCAAAGAATATCAGGGGTTTTAACAATATATAGGATGCAGTATTTTCAAGGGTTTGCAGGGGGGTTGCGCAGATATTTTTTTACCTGCCCGCCACTACACTGATTTCTACGTTTACACCCTTAGGCAATCCTGCCACTTGTACCGTTTCGCGGGCGGGAGGATTGTCTGAAAAATAATAGCCGTAAACCTCGTTTACCAATGCAAATTGCCCCATATCCATCAGGAAAATGGTGGACTTGATTACATTACTGAAATCCATCCCCGCTTCTGCCAATACAGCTTTGAGATTCTCCATTACTTGTCGTGTTTCCAACTGTATATCGCCTTGCACCAATTCGCCTGTGGCGGGGTCTATGGCTATCTGGCCGGAAACAAATAACATATCACCATATTGTATAGCCTGGTTGTATGGCCCTATGGGAGCGGGCGCTTTATCTGTGCGTATTACTTTCTTTTCCATACCTGCAAACCTACAGGAAAGAACTGATTTCCGCCACTCATGCCTGTATAGTACATTTGCATTCGTTTTATGGCATATATACTGCATATAGATACTTCCGCTGACACAGGCGTGGTAGCATTGGCTAAAGATGGGCAGGTGCTGGCTGCCACCGAGCAAACTAATGCCCGCAACCATGCGGCAACTATCAATAATGACATTGAACAACTGCTGAAAGCCAATAACATCGGCCTGGGCGACATATCAGCATTTTGTGTAAATGGTGGCCCCGGTTCTTACACTGGGCTAAGGATAGGCCTGGCCACCGCAAAAGGGTATTGCTATGCACTGGACAAACCCCTGATGATGCACAACAGGCTGTTGCTACTATGCCTGTCGGGTGTGCAGGATATATCCAATACGGCTGATACCTATATGGCTGTATTACCGGCAAGAGAGGGAGAGTACTTTGCGGCTGCCTATGACAAAGAGCTGAATGCCATACAAGAGCCTCAGCATGTAGATATGGCAAACATAGGTCAGTTTACCGCTCAACTAAGGGGCAGCATTTCTGTCGCAGGCTATGTAGATGAAATAATAATGAATAGCCTGCAAAATGCGGATGTAAAGGTGGAACGGCGTACCACCCAGGACGCCGCAGCATGGGCCCGGTATTCATTTGAAGAGTACAATTGTAATAGAATTGTCAGTTTAGCAAATACCGAACCTTTTTATTTAAAACAGGTTTATACACATAAACCAAAGAATGTCAGTTAATTAGAATATACTTGTATTAGTAAATAAATTCATTTTAACGGTGGTTTAACAGAATCTATGAATATATTGTTGTTTCATATTTAGGTTTGGCGTATGTTTGCAGTCCATTAGTATTACATATAGTATTCCTATATTATATATTAAATCGTATTAATTCTTATTATTCATTAGTTTAAATTTTAATGTAGATGGAAACGACTATGTCAGCCAACACGCTGGTTATTCGTAAAGATGAAGGTTCAAACGAACAAATTAAGCTGGATTACATGGCAGTGAAAAACGCGGCTATGACTTTGAGGGCGATTAACCACAAATTGCGCCAGCAAATCATTAAGCTGCTGGAGGAGAACAAACGTATGAATGTTACCGACATCTACGTGAAGTTGCGCCTGGAGCAATCCGTTGCTTCACAGCACCTGGCAATTTTACGTCGTGCCAACATTGTGATTACTGAGCGTGATGGTAAATTCATTCATTATGCTTTGAACCACGCGCGCATAGCCGCGGTGGCGAAGTTTGTAAATGAGCTGGTAAATTCTGACGAAGGATAATCACTCAAATCAATAAAACTCACTACAAGAGCCGCTCCATGGAGTGGCTCTTGTCATTTAGGAATAAATATATTTTGTCTATGCGCTCATTTCGGCAAATTAATTCATGAGCTTTAGCTTTGAATATATGTTGCTGAAAGGGACCATAATATTTTTCGTTGTCACTGCTATTCTTGCGCTGCTTTATATACGCGCACGAAAGAGGAAAGCAAAACTGGCCGCTTATCAATTACCGCCTGTCACTAAATTCCTGTTATACAACTATGTACCTTACTATGTATCATTATCTATCACCGACAAGACGAAATTTGAGGAACGCATGCGCGATTTCCTGTCGCGAACAAAAGTGACTGGTGTAGGAGGAGTAACAGTACATGACATAGACCTCGTATTTATAGCTGCCGCAGCTATCATACCTCTTTTTGGCCACCCCGACTGGCGATATTACAACCTGAATGAAATACTATTATACGGTGATACCTTCAACCGGCAATATGATATAGATGGACCCGGAAGGGATGTACTGGGCCTTGTGGGAGAAGGTGTGCTGCACAGGCAGATGATATTATCCCAGCCTGCACTCAGGGCAGGCTTTATGTACCCTGACAATGCACACAATACCGCTATCCACGAATTTGTACACCTGGTGGATAAAGCAGACGGGGCCATAGATGGCGTACCTCAATACTTGTTGGATAAAAACGGCTCGGAAGAATGGCGCACTTACATGCAGGTATATATACGCGCCATCAAGGAGGGATATACTGATATCAACCCCTATGGCGCAACTAATGAAGCTGAATTTTTTGCAGTAGTTTCAGAATACTATTTTAAGCAGCTGGAA
>JACFNS010000144.1:4100-6717 GCA_019454705.1 Taibaiella sp.
CGGCTTAATGTTTGGTGTACGGATATTCCAGCCTGGCAGGCTCACCATTCATCTCTCCTTCTATATAAGCCAGCATCTTACCATCACCTTGTTTTACATATACAATTCGCTGGGGAAACTCGTGGTTTATATTTTCAAATACTACCATCGTATTCGAAAAATCCACTTCGCTAAATATTACAGGTTGCCCGTCATTCTGGTTGCTCACCAATGGTATGTACAACAGTTTATCACCTCTCAATACAATACTTATCTCCTCCGTTGTCAGCGTCTGGCCGGCGGTATCCGTGTATTTACCTATACCTGAATAAACGCTGTCGTTAGTGCGTATCCACGATTCAGTTACTTTACCTTCAGGCGATACCATTTCCCAATAACCCAGTATCCAGGCCATCTTGTCCAGCTTTGATGGCTCATTGGTTTTACTGTTGCAACTATATAGCAGGCAAGTTGCTGCAAGTATTATTATTATCCTGTGCATATTTAATTTTTTGCAGGAGAGATGTGCAAACCGCCTTATATCCTCGCCCGCCAGGGGGTGTCTTCCACACCATTGATATGTGCTATGTACCTGGCTAATACAAACAGGAAATCCGACAACCTGTTCAGGTAGCGGACGATGATTTCGGGAACTACCTCATCCTGTTGTTGCATGCCTACGCATATCCTTTCTGCCCGGCGGCATACGCAGCGGGCTACATGTGCGGTAGACGCAGCCAATTGTCCACCGGGCAATATGAATGAACGCATTTCAGGCAGCGATTCGTTCATTTCATCAATCTTTTGCTCCAGCCATATCACATCATTGTCGTGCAGGTCGGGCAGTTTCATTTTTACTTCTTTACCAGGGTCGGTAGCCAGTACAGAGCCGATGGTAAACAGCCTGTCCTGTATTTCATGCAGCCATTCCGTCACCAATGTGTTTTGTGCCATATCGCGCACCATACCCAGGTAAGAATTCAATTCGTCTACCGTACCGTAGCTCTCTATGCGTATATGGTTCTTAGGTACACGCACACCGCCTATCAGGCTGGTGCTGCCTTTATCTCCTGTCTTGGTATATATCTTAAATGCCATGCCCCTGCCCCTAAAGGGGTCTTGTTTTTTTATATGGTTAACTATTAATCATTTTCTGTGGGATAGCTCCCCCTTTAGGGGGCTTGCGGGTATCACTTTCCACCACACCATCCCGTATCCTTACTATTCGACTGGTAAAGTTGGCAATATCCTCTTCGTGTGTTACCAGCATCACAGTATTTCCCTGTTCATGTATCTGGCCGAATAGTTCCATAATTTCTTCTGATGTCCTGGTGTCCAGGTTACCTGTTGGTTCATCCGCCAGTATGATGGACGGATTGTTTATTAAAGCCCTGGCTATAGCTACACGCTGGCTCTGCCCGCCCGAAAGTTCATTGGGTTTGTGGTGCGCACGGTCCGCCAGTCCTACTTTATCCAGTATGCCCCTTGCCCGCTCTTCTCTGTCTTTTTTATTTACACCTGCATATATCAGGGGCAGGGCTACGTTTTCCCACGCTGTTAATCGCGGTAAGAGGTTGAATTGCTGGAACACAAAACCAATCTCTACATTACGCACATCTGCCAGCTCATCATCTGTCATCTTACTCACGTCTTTGCCATTCAGTACATAAGTGCCCTCGGATAAAGTATCTAAGCAGCCGATAATGTTCATCAGTGTAGATTTACCCGAACCTGAGGGGCCCATCAGCGAAATATATTCGTTGTTCATCACAGTAAGGTCTATACCTTTCAGTACAGGCAACTCCTGCTTGCCGAGGTAATAACTTTTCTTGACGTCTTTCAGGCTGATAACTTCCTTCATATATCCTTATGTACCATTAGTGCATGGTTTTCAAAAATAGATAATTTTATGCATAGGTTTTGTTATTTACGCTTATGATCAGTTTCCCCAATGCTAAGATAAATATAGGGTTATACATCACTAACCGCCGCGGCGATGGCTACCACGACCTGGAAACGGTGTTTTACCCGATAAAGAGCCTGCATGATGCATTGGAAATAGTGCCCGCTAAGGGAACTGATACAAAGTTGTATATCAACGGGAAGACCATAGCGGGTGATGTGGAGCACAACCTGGTATGGAAAGCCTATGAATTGATGAAGCAACGTTTTCCCGCCAAGGTGCAATCCTTGGATTTATACTTGCTCAAGCATATTCCTATGGGCGCCGGACTGGGCGGTGGCTCTGCCGATGGGGCTTTTATGCTGAAATTGCTGAACGATTTTTGCCGGTTGGAATTGGGAAATGATGCACTTGCTGACATGGCATTACAGTTAGGCAGCGATTGTCCTTTCTTTATTTACAATACACCGCAATATGCTACCGGGCGCGGCGAGCAAATGTCTGCCTTGCCATTGGTTGACTTATCAGCATACAGCATACAAATCATTTGCCCTGAAGTGCATGTGTCTACAAAAGTCGCTTTTGGCATGATAACGCCGCGCAAACCATTGTTCGACTTACGCAGGCTACCTGAGCTGCCTGTTGAGCAATGGAAGGGTAATATCAGCAATGATTTTGAAGACCCCGTGTTTATGCAACATCCTGAATTGCTCAGCATCAAAAAACAGTTGTACG
>JACFNS010000145.1 GCA_019454705.1 Taibaiella sp.
CTCCAGCGTAATAGCGTGTAGTGCTTCACTGATTTCGTGCAGCGCATCGCGTGTACTGCTGATGCTCTCGTGGGTATCCGCCAGTTGTTGTTCAAGTTCTGCCACACGTTGCTCGGCACGTTCATTCATGTGCTCATAATTGGCAATCTTGTCGCCTATGTTCACTATCTGGTTTTGCAGCGTATTGATTTCGCTGCGGGTCTGCTCTATGGCTTTATCGTTCAGTTCCTGGTTGAAGCCTGTAACCAATGTTTGGGTATCAGTTATCTTTTGCTTCAGCACAGCGGTTGATGCGGTCAGGTCTTCTATCTCTTTGGCCAGGCGCTCCAGGTTTTTGGCACGGCCTATCTTGTTACCTTCAAACAGGCCGATAGAACCTCCGCCCAATGTGTACTTGCCGCGCACCATCTTACCGTTCTTCTCTACGATGATGTTGCCGTTCAGCATTTCCATATTGGTCAACGCTCCTTCGGTGTCGGCTATATATACATGGCCCAGCAGGTGTTGCGCCAGCGGTTTGTATTGCTCATCAACAGTTACTACGCTGAGTGCGGGCACCAACCCTTCCGGTGCGTTATGGCCGGCAGCCTGGTATTGCTGAAACTGGTTCATGATAAAGAAGTTGGCCTTGCCTTTCTTATTATTATCCAGCAGGTGCACAGCTTTTGCAGCATGCTCTACATCGTCTACTATATAGTAGTTCAGGTAGCTGTCCAGCAGGTTCTCCAGTGCGGTGCGGTATTCGTTCTGCACCACAAATACATCAGACAACAGCGGTGCGTTCTTGCCCCACTCTTCGTGTTTGCTCAGGAACTTGATACTGTCAGGATAACCCTCCAGGCTTTCCACCAATGATTTCAGCAGGTCGTGTTCGTTGCGCCTGGAGTCGAGCTTACGGTTCTCGTCCACCAGTTCAGAGCGCAGGCTTTCTATCTGCTCCTGGCTTTGCAGGATTTTGCCTTTCACTTCTTCCTGCCTGTTCACCAGCCTTTCCAGGTCTTCTTTGCGGCCATGCAGGTTGGCTTCGGTCTCCTGCTTCTGTATGTTCAGTTGGCCTATCTGGTCAACACGTTGTTGCTTCTCTTCCTGCACCTGGTGCATACTGCGTTGCAGGTTCAGTACCGATGTATCGGCAATGGCTACTTTCTTTTCAGCGTCAAACTGGTCGCGCTGCTTCTGCTGGTATTTACCACGCAGGCTGTCCAGCAATACTTTCTTGTCGTCAAAAGCCTGGCGCTTGTCATCGGCTATACCGCGCAGGCCTTCCAGTTCATCGCGCAGCTTTTGCAGCACATCATTCTCTTCGGTTATCTGTGTTTCGGCAAAGCTGATGGATTCCTCCAGGCTCTTTATCTGCGCATCTGCACCTGTCAGGAATTCTTTCAGGCTCTTCTCACGCTCCCGCAGGTGGTCTATCCTTTGAGATGCAAGGCGTTTGTCGCTTTCCAGCGTACGCACTTTATTCACCAGTTCGTTGAACTGTTTCTGCAAGCCGTTCAGTTCCTGCTCTTTAGCTACCAACTTCACTTTCTCCTGCTGCACGGTAGCTTCATGTTGCGCTACAGTGGTTTCCAACTGCGCCTTGCGGTCAGATTCGGTAGTATGCTGTTCATTCAGTTCCCTGTATTGGTCGTTGAAGTGCTCAAGCGATGCTTTCGCCAGTTCTATACTTACTTCCTTGTATTCGGTCTTTATCTTGAAGTAGCGTTCTGCCTTTTTGGCCTGGCTCTCCAGCGTACGCAGGTTGTTGCCTATCTCAAACAACAGGTCTTCGATACGTGCCAGGTCCTGCTCGGTAGCATCCAGTTTCAGTTTGGCCTGCTTCTTACGGGTTTTGTATATGGATATACCGGCGGCCTGCTCCAGCATCCTGCGACGGGAGCCGTCCTTGTCTTTGATGATGTCATCCACCATACCCAACTCGATGATGGCATACGAGTCATTGCTGACACCTGTATCGAGGAAGAGGTTATGTATGTCTTTCAGACGGCAGGTAACGTCGTTCAACCTGTATTCACTCTCACCGTTCTTATAAAACTTGCGGGTGATGGTCACCGTGGTGAACTCTGTAGGCAAAAGGTTACGGGTATTCTCAAATGTGAGTGATACCTCGGCCATACCGGCTGCATTACGCGTACGCGAACCATTGAATATCAGGTCCTCCAGGTTGTCCGACCTCAGCGACTTTATCTTGTGCTCGCCTATCACCCAGCGGATGGCATCCACTATATTCGACTTGCCACAACCATTGGGGCCCACGATACCCGTTATGGGGTGGTCCAGCAGTATATGCGTTTTATCGGCAAACGACTTAAAACCTTTTATATCTAACGACTTTAACCTCAAGGCACAAACTTTTTAGGGAAAAACAAAAATATACATTTCAGCGGGTTAAAAGGGGGCGAAATGCAATACTGGAGGCAAATGTGGGTAACTTGGGGAATATAAACAAGCCCTATCCTATCACAGGAAAATAAAGCCAATATATTATTGCAATACCGTTATTTACGCTTGTAAAAATACTTGTTGTAATAGAAGAAAGTGGCCACCCTGTATTGTAGCTCAAAATCGTCTTCACGGCCAGCCAAGTCTATCCTGTCTTCAAAACAAATGACATATTTAGCTGTATCTAATGTGCTGTCGAAACAAGCTGTATCGTAGGTGATGCAGACATGGAGGTCGAGCACATTGTTGTAGCGCATATGGTTTACTGCCAGGGGTGCGGGGTGTACATCCTGCACCAGTACAGGGCCCGGGTCTGCTGCCACCACAGCCAATACATCATCCATACTCTTCTGGCTCTGAAAGTAGAACAGGTAACCCATATACACCAGGCCACATATGATAATGACTGAGAAATGCAGGGTATTGAATATGCTCTTCCTGAAATTGGAATAGGTAAACGCCAGCAATACCAGTATGATGATATACGCCGCGCCCCTGTATAACGGGTACATAGCTCCGAATGCATAATGCGCCACCACCAGCAGCAATACAGAAACCAGTGCCACCGTCAGTTCAATATAGATTTTGCCGCGCTTTATCAGTATAAAGGCTGCCGGTGCCAGCGTTACAGATACCAGCACTTTTAATACAAGAAATACCTCCCTAGGGGCAAATTCGTTCAGGGTAAGGAACGATATAAGGCTGGACAAGGTACCTCCCCTGAACAGGGTATCGCGCCCGATGATAGCCGGGTCGTATTTGCTGACCACCTGCCCCTTGTCGAAAACATACCATGCCACGGGCAATGTCAACGCCAGTATCAGCCAATGCAGCGGGCTTTTGATGACCTGCGAAAACCTGTACAGGCAGGCCACTATCAGCATTGCCGCAAATGGGAATATGAAGCTGAATATGGAAAGGGAGCTAAGAGAACCAAGCAACACAATGTATAGCAGGTGTTTAGGTTTGCCTTCTTTTACAAAGCCCTTCAGTGCTATAAGCGCGCCGAGCATGGCTACCATTGCCAGTGAATAACCCCTTGCCTGGGCGAAGTATATATAGTACGGCCAGAGATATAACATCAACTGGTCTATATGCCGCAACTGGTAGCCGTCCTGCTTCTTCAGCAAACGGCTGATGAGCAGGAAATACACAAAGAACATGAGGAAATTAGGCAACCTGAACAGGAACAGGGACTTGGCTCCCATATCCTCCAGCCAACGGAAATAAAGTGAGTTAAGTACATGGTTGTTAGCCAACCTGTACTTTTCATATTGAATTATCTCCAGGGGTGTAGAATCAAGGATATTCATGTAGGTCATAGACTCATCATACGACCAATGCTCTGAAAAGCCCAGAAGCAGCAGTGGCACTGCCATCAGCAACGGTAGTACGGAAACGCCTTTGTATGTAAGCCAGGAAGAGGATTGTTGCATGAACCCTGAAAACGGGAATTAACAGCCCGGACTCAAATATATAAAAAGGGGCAGATGTTTTATATCCTGATTGTAATACTATTCTATGAACTTAGGAAAACCGTTCTTTTCAGCATATTGTTCGCGCAGGAGGTGTATCTCCTTCAGCAGGTCCTGCTCTTTTACCGCACTTAGTTGCATATCTGCATAGGCTGTACTGAGTTGGTCCATAGATGCAGAATCAGAAAAGCGTTCAAAAAATGAAAGTTTGTTTGCCACTATACCTTTTTCCACCTCCAGGAATTCAAGCTCTTTCGACAATAGTTGTTCCGACCCGCCAATATTATCCATCTCTTTCACGTATGCTATTTTCCTGTCTATATACTCCTGCATTTTTACCCTTACAGGTTGCAAACCGGTAAAGTCCAGTGTATTAATAGCAACCTGGAGTTCCTCGCCCCACTCCGCCCCATAGCGCAGCAGCGAGTCATTGATGGCAGCCACAGTATTATCCAATTGGATACATTTTTCCTTTTTATTGAAATTGCAGGAACAGGCCAACACCGTCAATATTAAGGCAGTAAGAGCTGAAAACCTGTTGAACATATCCGCTGATTAATTGACACAAAATAATGATATACTATATTATATCGCAATAAGGGTTGAAATGTTACAATGATTTTAACAATGCTGATATGCATTTGGTTGATTGGGCGCTCCCGCCTTGTTGTCGTACCTTTGCACGCAATATGGGCAAAGTAGCTATCAACCTAGCA
Source organism: Taibaiella sp. (assembly GCA_019454705.1). Lineage (GTDB taxonomy): Bacteria > Bacteroidota > Bacteroidia > Chitinophagales > Chitinophagaceae > UBA5543. The sequence goes on from JACFNS010000145.1 coordinate 4,637, forward strand.
ACAGGCAGTTTACAAAAGGAAGAAGTAATCGTTGGTATTGACCTGGGCACAACTAATAGCCTGGTGGCGGTGGTGCGCGAAGACAGTAAAGCACCTGTGGCATTGAAAGAGACAGATGGCCTTTCCCTGGTACCCTCTATTGTCCATTTTAATGAAGCGGGTGATGCCTTTATAGGTAATGCTGCAAAAGAGCACCTGGTTACCGACCCATCCCGTACCATATACTCTGTAAAAAGGTTGATGGGCAAGTCGTATAAAGACGTGAGCGGCGATAGTGGTTTCTTTTCTTACAAAATACTGGATGACGATACCGATTCTCTTGTAAAAGTGCAAATAGGCGACAGGTTCTATTCCCCCATTGAATTGTCATCCCTGATACTGAAAGAACTTAAGCACAGAGCGGAGCATATTCTTAAAACCCCGGTAAACAAAGCTGTAATAACTGTACCTGCCTACTTCAACGATGCGCAAAGGCAGGCAACCCGCGATGCAGGTAAACTGGCGGGGCTGGATGTGCTGCGTATAGTAAACGAACCTACCGCAGCCAGCCTGGCATACGGCCTGGGGCTAAAGCCTGAAGAAGAAAAAACAATAGCTGTGTACGACCTGGGCGGCGGTACATTTGATATATCCATACTCAAAATCACCAATGGTATATTTGAGGTGCTTTCTACCCACGGAGATACCTACCTGGGGGGTGACGATATGGACCGTGCACTTTCACTACACTGGCAAAAAGAACTGGGCATTACTGATGAAGAACTACATTCCCACAAATCCATAGCACAGGAACTGAGGCTGACTGCTGAAGAAGCGAAGAAACACCTTTCTGCCAACGAGAGTTATAGAGGCACTGTTGGCGGGCAAGAAGTATCTATCAGCAAAAATGCTTTCAATGAACTGATACAACCATTAATTGACCGTACTATAGGTAGCTGCAAAAACGCATTGAAAGATGCGGGCATTACTGTAAAAGATATTAATGCAGTAGTAATGGTAGGCGGCTCTACACGCGTACCGCTGGTAAAAGAAAGTATCAGCAGCTTGTTTGAACAGCAGGTACATGATGAACTGAACCCTGATGAAGTAGTTGCGCTTGGTGCTGCCATACAGGCGGATATACTTGCCGGTAACAATAAAGATGTGCTGCTGCTGGACATAACACCACTGAGCCTGGGCATAGAAACCATGGGCGGATTGATGGATGTGCTGATACCCCGCAACTCTAAAATACCCACTAAAGCAGGCAGGCAATACACTACACACAAAGATGGGCAGAGCGGCATGCGCATATCAGTGTACCAAGGCGAGCGCGACCTGGTGAAAGACAACCGGAAACTGGCAGAGTTTAACCTTACAGGCATACCGGCTATGCCAGCAGGATTGCCCAAGGTGGAAGTCAACTTCTTGGTAGATGCGGATGGTATACTGAAGGTGAGCGCAACAGAGTTAAGAAGTGGTGTAGCGCAAACTATAGAAGTGAAACCCCAGTATGGCCTGACAGATGCGCAAGTAGAACAAATGCTGATGGACTCGCTGACTCACGCCAAAGAAGACATAGAAACCCGTGCATTGGTAGAGGCAGTGACAGAAGCCGAGCAAATGATTGAAACCACGGAAAAGTTCATGGTTAAGAATGGCGAACTGCTGAACGAAGAAGAAATCGCTCAAACAAAATCTCAAATAGCGAACCTGAAACATGCTATATCCGGCAAGGATAAAGACAAGGTACAACAGGCTACTGAAGAGCTGAATGAAATAACACGGCCCTTTGCCGAGCGTGTAATGGATGTAGCTATTAAAGAAGCTATGAAAGGCAAGAAGATATTGTAGGGGAAATCCCGTTTAGATTTCATCAATAGCCCTGGCTTTAAAGCCAGGGCTATGCATTTAACGTGAACGCTTTAGCCGCGTTACAAAATTTATAAAAATAGTATTTGGCTGAAGCCGTCTACTTTTTTCTCTAACCCCGGCTTGAAAGCCGGGGCAATGGATTGTATCAAAGCTCAATTATCTACTATC
>JACFNS010000146.1 GCA_019454705.1 Taibaiella sp.
TTTAGTTTTTGATGGTCATGTTTTCCAACTTACAGATTCAGACACTGATGAATTTTCACTTACAGAGATTGACTACGGCAAAATAAGGTACAGGCATAAGTATAAAATACTTGCTAATTATAGTTACTTGTCAGATGCTATACAGGCATTCGGAGAAAACTATATAGTAGAAATATTGACAAAAAGACGCTTTGAAAACTATCTTATAGATTTGGAAAAGGACATAAGAAACATCGACTTTACAAATAAAGACATAGAGAAATGGGGTGAGGCTTGGCCTACTCTATAATACCACACTGGCGCGGATTTTCTGAAATGCATCCGTGTCTGACTAAGTGACCAGGTTTCTGACCGGTATTTGAAAGACTTGGGTATATTTATTGTTCTGTCTCCCATAACATTGAGCTCCTTAATTTTGATTGCTGGTTGCGCCTTTCAGTGTTCCTGAGTCAGCGAAATTTTCGTATATTCGTATAAATTTGTGAAGATGAACACATTGATTATTGATAACAAATCGTATGTCGTAGTGCCTGCAAAAAGTTATGAAGCTTTGCAGAAAAGAGCCGCCCTGAAAACAAAGCCTGAAAAAACGTTTTCAGTAGAAGAAGCGAGGGCCCACAGCAAAAAACTCATCAAAAAGTGGGCTGCAGAAAAATAATTATTAAAGAATCTGTTGCCAATAATATTGCTGCTATAGCATGGTTTATTGAATCTAAGGGCTTAGTTGCCACGGCAGAAAAATTTACCGATGCCATATATGATTTCCTGGAAAAGTTAGCAGATACAAGAAGGACCCACGCAATTTGTAAAGAAAAAGAACGGGCGTTGCTGGGTTTCAAATGCATATCCTATAAGAAGAAATACACTATCGTATTTATCGAAACCGCTGAAGAATTAATTATTTGCGAGTTCATCCCCTCTAAAAATATATACTGGTAACAAAGTGGTAGGCCAAGTTGCAAGGAGGAATATTTTCCCTCCCCACAGAAATTTGTACTTTCACCATCCACAAAAACACGACCGCAATAATGGAAGTACAGGGTTATCGTAAAACATATACCGTAAAGGATGAGCATATAGATGTGCAGGATATTATGGACGGGTTGTATTATCCGTTTTATATGGAGGACTGCAGGCATGCTTTTATTAAAGACACATTGGGCTTCGACCTGGAAGAGCAGGCCAGGCAGGGTGTGAATATGGTACTGTCCAAATACACCATCAGTTTCTTCCGCTCATTAAGGCGCGGCGATGAGTTTACTGTAACCTGCGAATTGTATAAAGACCCGGCCGGCCAGCCTAAGCTGCATATGGTGCAACATATATTGAAGAACGGGAAGAAATATACCACAGGTGTGTTTACAGGCACCTGCGTTAAGTCCACCGGGGGACGGCCGTTCCTGCCCGATGGGCTGGAAGAACTGTTGAAGGACGCCCCTGTGCTGGAGGAGGAGTGATACTATAAAAGAAGCGGGCCCTGTTCTGGAGCCCGCTGATTACAAAAACCTGTTATGGCTATTTAATTTTTTACAAACCTAAAACCATTTGTATAGCCATTGCAGCTAACCTGGTATATACCATTGCTTAACGTTGAGATATCAATATTGGTGGTACCCCTGCCAAGCTGGAACGTTTTTACCGCACGTCCGCTCATATCGTAGATAGAGGCGTTTTTTATGCCATCACCATTACAGGTGATACGGATATTATCTGTAGCGGGATTAGGGTACACTGTTATTTCTTCCCTGCCGCTTGTGTTGTCGTGTACAGATAAACGCGTGTTGTTATCTGCAACTGTAAAAACACCGAAGTTTTGTACAGGCGACCTTCTTATTGATTTTTGGGCGCCGGTGATGGTTGCGGCTGTACCGGGCAAAACATCCCAGCCACCATTGGTATAATGGCTGACAAAACATGAGTTGGCATTGAATCCATTTTTTTCATTTGCGCCAGACCATACGGGTTCGATGCTGAGGTCAACATTAGAAAGGTTGCCGCTCACCGTCCAGGCGGAGTTGATAATTGCGAAGGTATTGACCAAATCAAAGCCTGTAGTGCCATGTGAGAATACAGTATCAGATACATTTACGCCGATGTCCGGGTAATTGCTGACAGCATTGTTGCCAAGTGTAACCGGGGCAAAATGCTGCATTGAGCCTACAGGATATACTTTGTTGCCGCCGGCAGGTATATGCTGTTTTAGCTGTCCTTTTCCATTGGTAATTATGTAGCTTACATCTGATCCGCCTGTAATACCTGCGGCCTGAGCTAAAGAGACGTTATTGTCATTTAGTATGAGCCTGCCTGATTGAAGGCTCATGGAATTGGAAATAAAGAGATCTGTTCCTAATTCCACATTCGTATTGGATTGTATCTCGAAATTGCCAATGTTGCCACTAAACCTGATAACACCAAAATGAGGTAAGGTACTCTGCACAACAATACGGGTAGCGTTGGTGCCGGTAATGTTGCCGTTGCCACCCGGCTCAATGCCGCTATCGGGCCCGAAAGTGAGCGTGTACCCGTCAGTTTTTAATGAACCCGAGGTAAGCAATAGTTTTTTAGGAACGAAAACATCTGCGGTAAGCCTCAGTGTATTACCCGCACCAACCGCCACTTCAAATTCATTGAGTGTATTTACATTCTTGAAGGTGTGATGAACATAGCTGATACTTGTGTACCTGAGATTATACCCCTTGCTTACATCAAGGGAGTTGGGTATAGTAGCTAAAATTCCACCGCCATATACTAAGTCCGCATTAGTATCCAGCGCAACGGTAACACTTGAATAGATAAATTTGCTGGTGCCACCTGCCAGCCTCAATTCCTTGCGGATATTTGTCTGTATAGAGTAGTCAGGTATCATTTCTGTACCTGAGAGGGCCAGTTTGTTTAAGTTCAGCGTTCCTGACATCCGGAAGGACGGAATACCAACATACATGCTGTCAATATCAATAGTTCCCAAACCACGTATGTTGCCGTCGTGTATTGAAATATGGTTGTTGGTAGTGGATATGATTTTGCCGGGAGAACCGCCTGTATGAAAAAATTCTATTTCTGAATATTGGTTATTCAAAATAATATCAACGTCGAGTGATACATTAATGCCCGACGGTATGCGTATTGAATTTGACCCCAATACAGTGGGCGGAACAACATTGCCGTACCATGTAGCCGTATCAGAAAAAAAACCGGATTTTTTTGCGGTAAACCAAGAACCCTGTGAGGGTTTTGCTAATGTCAGAAGGATAACTATCGCTGATAGTCGGAAGAAGGTCAGGTTCATTTTTTTAGGATTTGAGTGCGAATCTAAGTAATATTTACTAATTCGGTTCCCGTGGTTGAAGGTGTGCTGCAACCGTTTTTTAAAAAAGGAATTAACTTATTTTTACATGCTCATAAAATATCAACGTATGAAAACAACACCAGAACATGACGCACGCATAGCCAACATGACTTTCGCCTCGGTATATCCGCACTATGTAACCAAAGTGGAAAAAAAAGGCAGGACGAAGGAAGAACTGCACCAGGTAATAGAGTGGTTGACAGGATTTGACGATAAAAAAATACAGCAGCTCATTGACGAAAAGGTGACTTTTGAAGAGTTTTTCAACAAAGCGAAACTGAACCCTAATGCCCGCCTGATTACAGGGCTGATATGCGGGTACAGGGTGGAGGAAATAGAAAACCCCTTAACACAACAGGCCCGCTACCTTGACAAGCTGGTGGACGAACTGGCCAAGGGCAAAAAGATGGAGAAGATACTGAGGGCTGCATAGCTGCTCATGTCTATTGTGCCCCGGCCGCCAACCTGTGGGTATGGCGCAGGCAGTATAGCATCAGCATGGGTAGCAGCCGAGCGGTCTCTTTATCCAGCGTATGCGTGTGTACATCTATATCGTAAGTATATTTCAGACCCTTCCAATGAAAATGAGGTTCTATTACGCCAATCTCCTGACCATATTCATCCCATATAGCGTAGCGGGTATGCCAAAAGCCTTTGTGCCTGAAAAAGTAGGGTGTAGCCGCCGTACTGAAATGAATCCTGAGCCCTTTGCTGATACTGAATTTTATTTCGGCAATGGTGCTGTCGTTGCGGGTAACTTGCATGGTAGATTGCCAGAAACCAGCTGGCGCTACACGATATACCGTATCGCCAATGGTTATTACAGCTTTGGCAGGCCACCAAAAGTTACATTCCATAGTGCCGGCCGGCGTGTTGGCATCGTTATAAACTTCAAACCTGCGTCCGGCCTGGCTGTTAGCGGTATAGTGCATATACGTTGTGTTCCTGTAAAGATAACGAATAAGGATAATTGACAGGCGGCGTGTAAATAGCTAACTGGTGGTTGACAAAGCCTTTTATTATCTTTGCGGCCTAAAGAACAGGCGTATGACACTGGAAGAAAAATTGAAGGCACGCAGCGGCAACCAATGCGAACTATGCGCGGCAACAGGCAAACTGAATGTATATGAAGTACCCCCGCAAACAGGCGGGTACGAAGAAAACAACATCCTCATCTGCGATAAATGCCTGGCACAGGTAGAAAAGAAAGAGGAACTGGACGGCAGCCACTGGGGCGTACTCACCACCAGCATGTGGAGCGATGTGCCGGGAGTGCAGGTAGTGAGCTGGCGTATGCTGAACCGCCTGCGCAACGAAACATGGGCGGCCGACAGCCTGGACATGATGTACCTGGACGATGAACGCCTGGCATGGGCCAAAACAAGTGGTGACCATGAGAATGATGCCAGTGTCGATTTGCACAAAGATGCCAACGGCGCGCAACTGCACGAGGGCGATACGGTGGTGCTTACCAAATCGCTGGATGTAAAGGGCTCTACTGTAAATGCACGGGTAGGTACGGTGGTAAGAAATATCCACTTAGTAAAAGACAATACGGAACAGATAGAGGGGCGTATTGAAAACCAAATGATAGTAATACTGACCAAATACGTACGCAGGCAGGCGCCTAAGGAGTAAAACCGGGCGTGAATTAACGTTGTACAGCGGCGTTGATAATCACATATAGTAAAGCAAGCCCTGCCAGCATTACATAAAACATCTTGTTGATGATATTGCTGTGCCTGATATAATGACGCATAGCAACATTGTCGAAACCGGAAATTTGTGGTTTACTGAGACTTTTCAACGAGAAGAAAAACAATTTCAGTTTATTGGCCAGGTTGTAATGGTTCATTACGCCCATTTTTACCACAATGAATACCAGCGTAAGTATCAATGCGATAGCGCCGGTGTTTTCCATTAATGTATGTCGTGCCATGAGTTCTGATTTTTTTTGTGGGTATGAAAAGCAAATGGCATACGATGTCCGTATGCCATTTGTGTAGTAATCATTCAAGAAGGAACTATGTTAACAGGCCTGTATTTAGTACCTGTTGTTATTACGTTTGTTGTAACCTGAGTTCCTGTCGCCATCAGAGTTTTCAACCCTGGGCCTTGCTTCGTTCACAATAATATTGCGCTCGTCCAGCATAGTGTCGTTCAGTTGTTCAATGGCTTTCAGGCCTTCCTGGTCGTTTTCCATTTCTACAAATCCAAAACCCCTGGTGCGGCCTGTAAATTTGTCTGTCATTACCCTTGTGTTCAGCACAGTGCCATGTTTTGAGAATGTTTTGAACAGGGATGCTTCTGTAGTTTCGTAGCTCATATTGCCAACGTAAATCTTCATAAAATTGATGTTAAAAAAAATTAAATAATACTGGCCAGATAAAGGGAAAACTGAAGAGAAAAGTAACGATCTGTCACCAGTATATCAGAAGAGCAAAATAGCTGAAACCAAATTCTGAGGTGAAGGTAGGCTTAATAAGCGGACATACCTAAAATATTATTTAACTGTGGGGCTTTGCTGTTCAATATCCGGTAGTTAATATGCTCAGGTTAATGCCGTTATATAGCTTTTGTACTGCAAATTCCCCCTAAAACAATTTCTTTAATACATTTGTTATGGAATTGAAATAGTCCTAATTGATAAAATCGTACCCGATGAAAAAGCTGTATCTGTTACTCTTGTGCTGCGCACCACTTATGTATTCAGGATGTTCAAAGAAAGATGGCGGAGGCGGAGGTGTGAACCTGTTTACCATAGAGGACGATAAACAACTGGGCCTGCAGGTAAAGGCAGAGATTGCATCAAATCCTGCTGAGTTTCCTATACTGGACCCGGCAACTAATGCATCTGCATACAACTATATCAACGGCATCCGCAACGAGATACTGAACAGCGGCAGGGTGACTTACAAAGACCAGTTTGCCTGGGAGGTGTATATCGTAAAGAATGATGAGATACAAAATGCCTTTTGCACACCGGGCGGCTATATCTACGTATATACAGGACTGATAAAATACCTGGACAGCAAATCGGCACTGGCAGGTGTTATGGGGCACGAGATAGCCCACGCAGACAAACGCCATTCTACCGAGCAACTGACCAAGATATATGGCATACAGACATTGCTGGATATAGTGTTGGGCAACGACCAGGGGTTGCTGACACAGGTAGCTTCTCAATTAGTAGCGCTCAAGTTCAGCCGGGATGATGAAACGGAGGCGGATATGGCATCGGTAACTTATCT
>JACFNS010000147.1:0-4152 GCA_019454705.1 Taibaiella sp.
TATCGCCAACACGATAAGTCCTCCGAATATAAGGAAGTTAATAGCCTGCCCCGCCGGTATAGTGCGGTCTTTTATTTTACCGGCCAGCTTGCCCCAGGCTATCATACTACCGGCAAAGGATACAGTACCTATTATCATACCCAATACAATAACGGTCATCATACCCATACCCGCTGTTGTGCCGCTGTGTTGCATATGGTTGTACTCTACTATGGATATCAGCATTGCGCAAGCTCCCCCCATACCATTAAACAGGCTTACCATTTCGGGCATAGCAGTCATCTGAACTTTCTTTGCCATCACCGTTCCAACAACAGTACCAACAATCAATCCGCCAAATATCCAACCGTAATTGCCTAATGCATTACCCGCGCCATCGCGATACAGGAATATGGTGGCTAGTATAGCTACAGTCATACCCACCGCTGCAACCATATTACCTTTTCGGGCTGTGTCAGGGTGAGATAGCATTTTAAGCCCTATAATGAATGTTACCGAACCTATTAAGTAACTGAGTGGAAGAATTATGTTTGTCATATACCCCAAACCCCTAAAGGGGCTTTATTGTGTTATTAATAATTTGTACAATTATATCAATGCGATAAACACTATGCTTCTTTTTTCTTCTTTTTCTTTTTGTCGAACATTTCCAGCATCCTGTCTGTCACCACAAATCCACCCACTACGTTGAGCGTACCCAATATCACAGCCAGGAAACCAAGCGTCAGCGCCAGGTAGTCGTCAGACGGAGCCTGCCCCATAACTATGATGGCACCGATAATCACTACACCATGTATGGCATTGGCCCCGCTCATGAGCGGCGTGTGCAATACTGAAGGCACACGGGAAATCACTTCTATCCCCAGGAAAATAGATAGTATAACTATAGTCAGCAACCTGTAAGTTGCTGGGTCTGTAAAAAGCATATTCAGTGCATCCATATATTAGGCATTAGCTGTTTGCGGGTTAACAATAGACAATACACGCTCATTAACAATATTTCCGTCGCGTGTGATACAAGTACCTGCTACAATATCATCATTGTAGTCAAGGTTCAGGTTACCGTCTTTATCAATAATCAGTTTTAAGAAATTGAGTACGTTCTTGCTGTACACCTTACTGGCATCGGCCGATGCCGTACACTGCAATGACGAGTTACCGATAATAGTCACGCCATTATGTACAATCTTTTCCGCATCCCTGGTCAGTTCAGTATTACCACCCGTTACTGAAGCTATATCCACTATTACTGAACCGGGGCGCATATCTTCAATCATTGCCTTAGTAATGAGTACTGGTGCTTTTTTGCCAGGTATCTGTGCGGTGGTTATAATGATGTCAGATTTTTTTGCGTGTTCGTGTATCTTAGCTTTCTGCCTTGCCTGGAATTCCTCAGTCTGTTGTACAGCATAGCCCCCTGCCTTCGATGCATCAGCTGCTCCTTCTACTTCTACAAATTTTGCACCCAGGCTCATTACCTCTTCTTTTACAGCAGGGCGCACATCAAATACTTCTACTACTGCGCCCAGGCGCTTGGCGGTAGCTATTGCCTGTAAACCGGCAACACCCGCGCCCAGTATCAAAACTTTTGCCGGAGGTATACTACCCGCCGCGGTCATAAACATAGGAAAGTACCTACAATACTCCATAGCGGCCAGCAGCACGGCTTTGTAGCCTGCAATATTTGCCTGGGAGCTCAGCACGTCCATTGCCTGCGCACGAGTAGTACGAGGTATCGTGTCCATACTGAAAACCGTATAGCCCTTGCCGGCAAAATCCTGCATTTTCCGGAAATCGAATAATGGCTGGTACACACCCATTAATACCGCTTTGTTTTTTATGCCTGCCGGAACGTTGGCGGAGTGTATAGTCAAAACGATATCTGCTTCCGTGGCAACAGCATCACGAGTCTTCACGGTAGCCCCGGCATCCGTATAAGCCTTGTCATTGTGGTAAGCGGCATCGCCCGCACCACTCTCCACAGATACCTGTACATTCATCTTGACCAATGCAGCCACTACCTCGGGTACGAGCGACACCCTTGTTTCAGGTTGCTGCTCTTTCAGTACGCCTATAATCATAAGTATATCGGGAATTCATTTTTTAGATGTATGAAAATATGATTTTATATCCAAAAGTCAAATGGCAAACAGAGAAAGATGCTACATGTCATTAAAAAAAAAGTGCCGTCCAGATTGGACGGCACTGTTGTTTCATTACCTGTTTGCTTTATTAGTTATGGCCAATTACCACTTTATTGTTCTGTACTGCGTATTGTGTCTGCACCATCACCAGGTAGGTGCCGGCTGGCAAAGACGATGTATTGATACTATATTTGTTAGTTCCGTCAGTCACTTCCAGTTTGCTGATGGTTTTGCCTGTTATATCGTACAGGATAATACTACCCTTGCTACCGGCAGGCACCTCAACATTTACAAGGTTGTCGGCAGGGTTAGGGTATATTTTGGACTCTATCGCTTGCTTGTCTATTATACCAAGAGGAGATCCTTCGTATATAATAAAGTCATCTATTGCAGCTTCAATTACATTTTGTCCGTTTTGCGTCAGTCCGCTTATCACCCTGTCTTCTGCAATAAAACGCATCTGCATGGACGTCAATCCCTGGAAATATTCACTAACACGGAATATTCTCCGCCTCCAGTTTTGGTCAGATTCACGGGTATAATCTACTCTTTTCCATAAAATACTGCCCTGAGGACGAAGTTCTACCGTCCAGTAATCACTACGCATATTTGAACTGCTGCCCCTGTCTGCGCTATACCATCGATAATATTCAACTATAGGCTCGTAGAAATGCAAGTCGAAATTGGGGGTAATAACAGTTGTCTTACCATTATCAACATCATTAGTTGATGCAGGTGCCAAAGCCGCAGCATTTCCGGTAACAAGGCATTTTCCGGTACCTGAACTATTATCAGCACCCGGTTGTATTATCTCACCTCCATCAGTACTGGCTACCGGTACTTCATGCACCCATACCCCACCGCTGGCGTTGTCAGTAGATTCTCCTAATTGCCATCCATCAATCGAACCTTCAAAGTCCTGTGTATAGCGGCGATAACCAATCCCTACGCCGTATTGGTATGGCAATGTCAACTCTGACGAAGAAACTGAAGGGCTAAAACCCTTAGGCAATCCAAAGGATGATACAGCCACAACATCCTGTGCTTTGAAATAATAATCTACTATAGACCCGCCTGGGAACCCTGGAATTTGCGCTGTATAATCATTACCTGAGGTATTGGTCATCACCACTGAATCCCACGTACCTGCACCATAACGGTCACGATAAACCAGGTACAGTTTGTCAAAGAAAGCAGGATTACTCAACGCAAGCTTAGCATTTATGGTAACAGCAGTATTGTTGGGTTGATGAGGTACTTCTTTGTGCTCAATAGTTGCATCGCTCAAAAGATATATACCATGACGAGCAAACGCCTCAATTATATCGTTAAAATGCGGGGTACCATTACCCAGGTTTGCATCGTCATCATCATTCATCAATGCCGAAATGAGCACATCGTGATAAACTTCACCTTCTGTGCCGTTCGGGCCATTCGGCAAGTCATAATGCGTTAATGTAAAGAGTTTTGCCATGGTGTCCACGCTGCCTGTATTTACAGCAACATCCCACCATGCCCCGGCAATGATTTCACCATCATTGTGAACCTGGCCAATTAAATCATTTGGATAAATTTTTGGCGCTCCGAGGTAGCTGCGAATATTTCCACCATTATAATAGGCACCATCTCCTACCACACCATCCCGATTGATACACATAGCCCAAACGTCAGAATTTGCCTCACCCATGGCGCCATTGCGGAATGTAGTACCATTGCCGCTATAAAACCTGTAAGATATACCGTGGCCATATTCGTGATATATGATATCTGACACCATAGAATAGGCACGGCAACTTACCTGTGGAGCATAGAAGTTTATAGAATATTGGTCGTTTCTGTAAAAGGCGTTACAGGTGTTTCCGCTGATATCCACATTGGTATTCATCGGATTATTATCCATAGTGGTAAAAGTTGGCCAATGCCCCTTCATGTAATCATGTATTTTATTCACATGATAGAACGCTGATACCGCCCTGAATTCCGGAGTAGTAGTATCAGGAATAGGTAA
>JACFNS010000147.1:4162-6567 GCA_019454705.1 Taibaiella sp.
GAGAACTCGACATATTGGCGGTAAAAGAAGGCGTGTTACCTCCCACCCTTACTACAGACCATGGGCCGCGTACCTCATAGGTAACATTAACAGGGGCATTGGCAGAAGGAACACTTACAAAGCCAGTATCATTAGTTATATAATTATTCCCACCAATTGTTACGCGCATGTCAGCAACCGGCACCTCAGTAGTAGGAGACACGGGCGTAGCCAAATGAATATTCGCTTTTACTGTTACATCAAAGGTTTCGTTAACCGAATTGGAACGGTACAAGAGTTCGCCGGTAATAGCATCTATATACCCTGTCAGTTCAAAAGGCATTTCATTATGTCCTATACCTGTCATTGTAAAGGGCCATGCAGGATGGATAACATAGCCGCCTGATTGGGGTATTGGGAACCATATCCAATCACCAGTAATTTCTTTTTTATCAATCGACATACCTGCCATTCCCAGAGTTATCGCTCTGCCGTTCAACACATCATTTGCTGACAATACAGGTTGCATATCCTGCTCTGGTGTTCCAAAATTCTTCATTTTGATACGCTGAAGCCTGCCGTCAGTAGTAAAGCGGAAACTGAGATTGGAAAATACCACTTCGTGGCCGTGTACTACCTGTTTGAAATCTACATAAGCAGCATGGCCGGCGTTTATATTGCGGGTAACTACCCATTCCTGCGATTTTACACTCATGTTAGCCAATTTACCCACCATCAGGGCTTGTGCTTTTTGCAGATTGTCAGCCCCCGGCAATGCCATAGCAGGACCATACATATCGCGGAACAGACCGTTCAATTTATCAGGAGTAGCGTTCCAGCCATAAAACTGCTCTTTGGCCAGTTGCTGTGTTGCATATATTTTCGATGTGTTTACACCCCTCATATTCATATAATTGGTGTAAACTGAATAATTTAAAGCGCCTACTTCTTCATGCTCGTGCGCCGACACATTCGCCCCGGTACCTATTAACGCAAGGCACAAAACGGATAAAAGATTTCTCATTTAATAATTTATATATTGTTTTACTGTAAGAATATCTACCTATGTTGTATCGTATGTACGTATAAAACGACCAAAAAGGCTGCCGAAAATACTTAATTAAATTTTAATAGACAATCGAATTACCGAAGGATGATACTGCCATGACAATATGTATATAAAGGTTTTTGATAGAGCCGGACGAACTAAACGACCTTAAACAACACAAAAAGAATACATTATAACTAAAAAATTATCGGAAAGGATTTTGTAAAAAATCAGGTTTCATTATCTTTGCACCCCGTTCTGAATGGAACTAAGGAAAAAGGGCGATTCCGTAGCTCAGTTGGTAGAGCAATACACTTTTAATGTATGGGCCCTGGGTTCGAGTCCCAGCGGGATCACTTGATAAGGGTTACTGGTAAAGTAACCCTTACTTATTTTTACCCATCGTTACTTTAAAGGTCTGATTTTAAAGGATTTATAACAAGAGCCGCTGAAGTAAGTATCCTACCTTTATACAGGTTTACACATTGTTAATCGACCAAAAATCGACCAAATTATGTTGTTACCATTAAAGGCTGTAATCAGCAAAAAAATCAAGAAGGACGGCACTTCAACCATCTATTATCAGTATTGCTTTAGTTCCACTAATCGTGTATTACTAAGCACCGAAATCGCCATTCCCGCTATTTACTGGAATAAAAAGCGTCAGTGTGTTTCTGCCTTATTACCCAAAGACTTTGGCTTGCCAGAAACACTGAACAAAGAGCTTATCCGGCAAAAAAAGATTATTGAGGCATTAATAATCAACGGCGAGGAGGAAGAAACGTCAAACATAGGTTGTTATGTAAAAGAACGGTTTAGCCCCTCATTGCAATCAGTAGACTCTTCAGATACCAGGCCTGCCGTGAAAAGGGGAGTCGATTTTTTCAAAGAGATTGATAGCTTTATTTCTTCCAAGGAGAGAACTATATGCAAAGAAAGCGTCGCCTGTCTGCGTGGGATGAAAGAACACTTATTGGCCTTTCAGAATCACACCGGCAGAAAAATTACATTTCAGTCCCTCGATTACAACTTCTACATGGACTTCGTAGAGTTCCTAACCCATTCCTATGTCCTTAGGAGAAAAAAGAAAGGTGAATACGGGTTAAAAACAAGCACTATAGGAAGGACTATCAAAAAACTGCGGATGTTTATTAAAGACAGAGTACGCCGGAAGATAATTCAACCAATCGACATGTCCGAATTCAAGATACTTGATGAGGAAACAGATGCCATATATCTGGCCTATGAGGAAATAAGTAAGATATATTACGCCGACCTGAGTGCCCAGCCCCATCTTATTCAGTACCGTGATTTATTTGTACTGGGTTGTCTGACAGGGCTTCGGTTCTCTGATTACACAACCCTTCGCTATGAAGAT
>JACFNS010000148.1:0-6233 GCA_019454705.1 Taibaiella sp.
GAATACTTTGTCAATACCGTTGTTCTGATAGCTGTAATCGGTAAACAGAGGTTCACTGTGACAGCTGGCACAATGTTGCCTGAAGAGTAGCAAACCCTCTTGTTCATCAGGGGTTAAATACGCTGTACCGTTTACATATTGATCGTACCTGGCATTAGCAGATACTAGTCCCGACATATACTGAGCCAGCGCCCAAAACATCTGTTGGTCGTCCACGGTATCGCGGTTAAAAACTTTCTTGAAGAGGGAAGGGTAGTCCGGGTGGTTATTCAGTTTGCGCACAATATTCACCAGGCTTTCACCCATTTCGGCCGGATTAGTTAATGGGGCCAGCGGCATTACTTCTATATGGTTCACACCACCATCCCACATAAAGCTTTTGTTCCATGCCATATTGAATAACACGGGAGAATTGCGTTTAGAAATTCCACCATTAATACCTATGCTGAATGCGGCACCACCGTCAGCAAATGCATCCTTTTGCCTGTGGCAACTTGCGCAGGATATAGTGCCATCGCGCGACAGCATGGGGTCGAAGAATAGTTTCCTGCCCAGTTCAAAGCTGGCTTTGCTGTATGCATTGTCATCAAATTGGTACACAGGTTCAGGAAAATGAGCAGGACGTACCCAGGCATCAGTTGTGGCCGGTGGTACGTCCTGTACTTCTTTTCTACTACAGGCGGCAAGCAGGGTTATTGCTGCTGTTGTAAGCAGTATGCCTGCCCGCCATTGCCGTAGTATGTTACCCATGAAAAACTATTGTTCCAGCGCTTTGAACGCTATGTTGTCATAAAAATTCTTAGCCATTGTTACAGCCTCAGGGCCGGGTGCGTGTATCACACTCTTCACGCTCACACTGGGCGAGCTATGCCACAGGCGTGCAGGGTTAGCAACCAGTCGTACGTTAGGCTGTTTGCCTTTTTCTATGTTCAGTACTGAACCACCAAAGTTTGTAGCTTTTACAGTGATGACATTGTCAGCACCCATAAAACCACCCAGGTGGAAGATGAAATTGCCACTGGGCGAGTTGGGCGAAGTTCCTTCCGCTTTCAGCATGATATAGCCTGAGTTCCAGTCCCAAAACATGCCATGCACCAGCGATAAAGCACCAGTATTGGCGCCAAGTGTATTAGCGGCACTGTCCACGCCCATGGTGTATTGCATCTCTGTATAGTTACCCGCAGGTATGTCTTTTACGGTAAAGGAATAACCTTCTTCACAGTCGGTACACTGCAGGTAGTAACTGTTGGGAGCGCTCCACCAGTTGCCATCAGCGTCTTTCAATTTAATATTCGATACATAGAACTTAAACAGTGAGAATGTCAGTGTATCTCCGGTTTTGGTATGCACCATTGTTTTCCCAATTTCCCAGGGCAGCATATTAGAGCCAAATACAAAGTCGAAGCTTACTTTCATATCGCCGTTTTGTGTTACAGGAGTAGATTGTTTTTCTTTTTTGCAGGAAGGTAGCAGCAAAGTAGTGGTTGCCAGCGCTACAATCAACAATGCCATTTTTACGGGTAACTTGTTCATAATATTGGTTTTATGATTCAGATATAAAATTACCATGTTCTATGTATGTTGTATGTAATGTTAGTCACATTTGCATATGATTTCTGTCATGAAAAACCGGCTATAAACAACAAGGGGAAGCCTTAGCTCCCCCTTGTTTACAAGTGTATTTCCTTTTTTGATTATCTGCTGATGGTAAACTTGCGTACGCCTTTAAATGTACCGTCGTTCACATTCAGGATATAATTACCTGAAGGCAGTTCATTAACAGACATCTTTGTTTCTGATTTTGAGTATTCAGACCAGTTTTTAACCACACGCCCCTGCATGTCCAGTATTACATACTGAACGTGTTTGTCTTTCATGATACCGTCCAATTGTACATGAATAGTATTGTTAGCAGGAGACGGATAGATATTGATTTTGCTGTTGTTTACATCAATGCTTTCAACACTTACCACCCAGTTGTAGTACCAATTGTTGATGCTATCCTGGTTGTTTGTTTGTTTCCACTCACTGATACCATCCCAGGATATACTTACTTCTTCTGTCATTCTACCGCTACCATCAGGTAAGTATTTATATCCCCATTTGCCCTGGTTTGTAAAGTTAGGAGGGAATAATTTGGCAATCCTGATCATTGTATCAGGGGTTGCACTTGAACCTGTATAGAAGAAAGTATCTCTGCCGTTATCATTTTCCCATACACCTGTATATATGTCTTTTTGAATAACGGTAATCCGTGAGTTGCCGTCATAGCTATATATATAGCGAACATCATCTGTCCAGCTACCACCGCTTGATTTGAACCAGTTAATCTGGCTTACCTTGCCCGCAGCATATGTTGTTTCCCTCTTTACAGAATCTTGCCATGAACCGCCGCCTGAAGTTACCCACCTCTGATCGACAAAACTGGTTTCGTTATTGCCGCTGTATTGATAGGTATGCATACGGTTATTCCTCCATCCTGCAGGGTTGCCGCCACCACCATAGCTGTATGTAAGCCTGTGCCTTGTTGCTATATTATTGCTGTTCCATGTATAAACTATGCAGCTGCTCCTTCTCCAGCTACCTGAGCCGAATGTACTCCATGTTTCATAATGAACTGTATCTGGTTTGCCACTTTTATAGAGTATTCTTGTACGAAGACTGTTTCTCCATGTTTTAGAACTATCATTCCAGGTGTAATAGATACTCTCATTAAAGTCAGATCCGTTATATGTAGAGACTCTCCTGCCTGTCCATTTTACTCCTGTACCGTCTTTTGTAAAAACATGCATAGAGTCTTCCATTAACTCAAATTCAGGGATTTTATACTTGCCGGGGTTAGCACCTTTAACTCCGGAATGAAAGTAAAGCACACTATCCTCAATGATATTGCCGGATGATACATAGGTTCTGTGTGCTTTGCCCATCAGGCGCATTTGTGCCTTGCTGATAGTTGTAAACAAGGTTAAACTAAAAACTAAACTAAGTGTAATTATATATTTCATAAGGCTGATATTTTCTCTAATTTAATTAATTTTTAATAGAGTGCAAGAAAAAATATTAATTATCTGCAAATAAATCAACCCCAAGTATAAGCTGAAAGGCGTAGTCCGTTACAGACTACGCCTTTCAGCTTATATGATATAACTAATCTTAGTAAACAATAGTACCACTCAGGCCACTGAATGTAGCATTGCCTGTGGGGCTGATAGTAACAGTACCGGTAAATGAACCAGTAGCGTTGGCAAACCTGCCTGTACCACCTGTAAAGTCAACCTTAGCTACGCCAACAGCGCCGTTAGGGCCATACAGCAGGTCGTATGGATGCGTGTAGCAATACAGGCTGTCGCCGTTAGCGGCTACGAAGTACGCACACTCAACACCTACATGGTCGCCTATATAGTTGCCATCTTGTATGATGGGTGCTACGCAAGGCTTAATGAGTGAGGTAGTCATACCCAGGTGGCTCAGGTTGCCTGTGCCGGAGAAGGTACCCACTGGGTAATAATCGCCGCAGTCGCAGGGCAGGTTTTGAGTAGGGGCAAATGAATAAGACATCTGTCCGCTGAATGGCCTGGCCTGAGGGCCTTTTTTCATCATTGCTTCCTGGTCAGATGTTATGGTGGGGATAGTATCGCTCTCCTTGCTGCACGATGCCAGCAGTATGGCGGAGAATGCCACTAATAATAATTTACTTTTCATAATCCTCATTTTTAGAATGTGTAAGAATGTGTTGGGCACAAATATAATATCACCAATGCTATAAGTTAATTTTTATGATAATTTGTTAACAACCTGATTACAACCGCTTAACCAGCCGATAACAAAAATACCCGGGCTGAAAAAGCTAATTAATATCATCTTTCCTGATGTTCCGTGTCATGTTTTAAGGGTATGTGACGGGCTATTTTTGAATCAAATAAAGAGCTATGAACAAGCATAAACCGGTTGCAGATATTATGACTACTGACGTGTACACCGCCGATGTAGATAAGGATACATTGTTTGATGTGAAGGACCTGATGCTGAATAAGGGCCTGAGGCACGTGCCCGTGGTGCATGGCAAAAAGCTGGTGGGCATCATCAGCAAGACGGATATAGACAGGCTGATATTCAGCAGGATGTTTGAAGAGGAAGAAGATGCCGACGAGGCTGTGCTGGAGATGCTGCGGATAAGCCAGGTGATGACGCACAAGCCTAAGGTGGTGCATGCGGATACAACTGTACGCAAGGTGGCGGAAATACTGGCTAAGGAAGAGTTTCATGCGCTGCCGGTGGTTGAGGGTGATAAGCTGGTGGGTATTGTTACTACTACAGATGTGATTAAATATATGCTGACACAATATTAGTGCCCCTTTTGTATATGATGAGTGAGGGTTGCAATACGCAACCCTCTTTTTATGTCTTTATCCGCCAAAGGCGTCTTTTATCTTGTCGAAGAAGCTGCGGTCTTCCCGCTGCTCGGCGGCATTTTCACCGGGCTGGAAGTTGGCTGATTTAGACAGCTTATCCATCATCGTTTTTTCTTCAGCACTGAGGGTTTGCGGTGTCCAAACATTCACCTCTACCAGTTGGTCGCCCTTCTCGTACGACTGGAATGCCGGGAAGCCCTTGCCCTTCAGCCTGAATATCTTGCCGCTCTGCGTGCCGGCGGGTATCTTTATTTTGGCCTTGCCGTCAATGGTAGGTACTTCTACCTGTGTACCGTTCACCACATCGGGGAAGGACAGGTACAGGTGATAGATAACATCCAGCTCGTTGCGCCTCAGCTGCGGGTGCTTTTCTTCTTCTATCAGTATCAGCAGGTCGCCCTTGGGGCCGCCGCGTTCGCCGGCATTGCCCGCGCCGCTCATGCTTAGTTGCATGCCATCGTAAACACCTGCCGGTATATCTATATTGATAGTTTCTTCGCCATACATGCGGCCCTCGCCTTTACAAGCGGTACACTTGGCTTTTATCTGTGTGCCCTCGCCATTGCAGGTAGGGCAGGTAGTAACGGTCTGCATCTGCCCCAGGAAGGTGCTCTGCACCCTGCGCACCTGGCCACTGCCGCCGCAGGTGCCGCAGCTTTGTACCGATGCTGAATCTTTTGCCCCGCTGCCACCGCATGTATTGCAGGCTACATATTTTTTTACCTTGATTTTCTTATTCGCCCCGTGCGCTATCTCAGCATAGGTCAGCTTGAGCTTAACCCGCAGGTTGGCACCACGTGTGCCCCTGCGCGGGCCACCCTGGCGGCCGCCACCGCCGCCAAAGAAACTGCCGAACATATCGTCGCCAAAGATGTCGCCGAAGTTCTGGAAGATATCTTCCATACGCATGCCGCCGGGGCCCTGGCCCCCGCCCGATGCACCACCTACGCCTGCATGGCCAAAACGGTCGTAGCGGGCTTTTTTGTCTGCATCGCTCAATACGTCATAAGCCTCCGCCGCTTCTTTAAACTTTTCTTCGGCAGATGGATCCCCGGGGTTGCGGTCGGGGTGGTACTGCATGGCAATTTTCCTGTAAGCTTTCTTTATCTCATCAGCACTGGCCCCCTTGGAGACCCCTAATACCTCGTAGTAATCGCGTTTTGACATATCGTATGTTTATCCCTTTCTATAGCCGGGATTATAAAAAATCTTTGTTGTTATCAGGCGCCTACCACCACTTTTGCATGGCGTATCAGCTTATCGTTCAGGTAATAGCCCGGCTGCACCACATCCAGTATTTTGCCCTTCATATCTTCGCCCGGGGCTGGTATTTCCGTTATGGCCTCGTGCAGGTCGGCATCAAAATCTTTGCCCATGCAGTCCATCTGTTTCAGGCCTTTTTGCTGCAATACGTGCTGCAATTTATTAAAAACCAGCGTCGCGCCTTCCTTCAGGCTGGCGGGGTCGTTGTCCACCTCCATCTGTTTCAGGGCGCGGTGGCTGTCGTCCACCACGTCCAGCAGGCTCTGCACCACGTCTTTGCCGGCTGTTGATATCAGTTCTATACGCTCTTTGGCGGTGCGCTTGCGAAAGTTGTCAAACTCCGCCACCAGCCTCAGGTTCTTATCTTTCAGTTCCTCTATCTCGTCCTGCAATTTTTGCAGTTCGTCCACTTCTTCCCGTATCTGCTCTGTAGCCTCGTTGGCGGCATCTGCACTGTTTTCGTTCGTCATTTCGGCCTCTGCAGCGGTGTTTTCAGCCCCTGTGGTGTTGTTTACGTCCTGTTCTGTAGCCTTATCGGTCATTTTATGCTTTTTTTTG
>JACFNS010000148.1:6243-6504 GCA_019454705.1 Taibaiella sp.
AAATCATCCGCAAAGGTAACTGCAAAAGCTTTGCCAGTGCCAAAAAGGGGACAAAATGTCGGGGTTCTGCTAGTGTTGTTCGACAAATTGGCAATTCGGTAATTTGATAATTGGATAATAGGTTAATACGGCAATAGGTTAATTGGGTAATAAGTCGTGGGTCTTGAGTGGTAAGTTGTGAATTATGAGTCGTGAGCGGGGAGATTTTTGCTAAAACTGTACTGATTTTGTTAACCGGAGCATTTCCATGTTTAACTGCCG
>JACFNS010000149.1 GCA_019454705.1 Taibaiella sp.
TAACAAATAATTTTAAGATGGAATATGGGCAAAAATAGGCTTCATTCATGTAGCGACAAAAAAGTATTTGCTTATAGGGGCTTAATAATCCTTAAAACAAGATATGCAGCAACATATAAGTTAACCTTACATCATTTACTCATCGCCTCATCAATCTTATTAGCCATTTCAGAAAGTTCCTGTTGCAGCAGTGGATGGTTGAACGTAGAAATAGCACCATCGGCAGCGTAAGAAAGGAGGCACATGGCCACAAAATCCTGGTCATCCTTACCGGCATACTGGGTACGCAGTTCTGTTATTTTGGCATCAGCCTGTTTCACTGCTTTGCGTACCGCTTCTTCCTCGCCGGGAGTAATGCGTATGCGATAGCTGCGCCCAGCCAGCCACACATTTATCGGTATCAGTTCTTCATCTGCCATAGTGAGCATTTTATTTAGTAGCTACTGCATTACTATCAATATCTCCCGGTTTCTGCATGAACTTTTTCTGAAACAACAGTAAGGTTATTACCCCACATGAAATAGCGGCATCGGCAATATTGAATACAGGCTCGAAGAATGCGAAAGGCTTGCCACCCCAGAATGGCACCCAATCAGGAAGTGTTGTATCTATCAGCGGGAAGTACAGCATATCTACTACCCTGCCGTGAAACAACTTACCATAACCTTCTCCAAAAGGCACCAGTTTTGCAATATGAAAACTGCTTTCAGTAAATATCATCCCGTAGAATATACTGTCAATGAGGTTGCCCAGTGCACCCGCTAAAATCAAAGAACCGCATATTAACATGCCGGTATGATATTTTTTATCAACCAGGCGCCGGAGCAGAAAGAAACCAAAGACAACCGCTACAAGCCGGAAAAGAGTAAGGATAAGCTTGCCGGTGGCCGCGTCGCTGAGGCGCATACCAAATGCCATACCCTCGTTCTCGATAAAGTGCAGCCTGAACCAACTGCCCAGTACATTTATCTCTTCACCGTAATAGAAGTTGGTTTTTATATAAAATTTGCTGAACTGGTCGGCAATGATGACGAGCAGTACTATTAATATGGCATGACGGTATCTCACTACAAAATTTTATGATGTGTCAGCGGCAAAGATAATGCCTGCAATGGTTAATAGTACGTATTAGCTGTTAGTGTATAGTGAAAAAGCGGGGGCGATTTTACCCCCGCCCGGATATAATCCACAATAATATATCAGAATGTGCCCCTTAAAGTCAACACCAGGTTGCGCCCGGGCGCGCTTACACCCGATGCAAATACACGGTAGTTCTGATCCATGATATTCTCAAGCGCTACCTGTATGCCCAGGTTTTCGTTGAAACGATAACCGGTACGCAGGTTGAGCGTGTACCATGCTGGCATGCCCAGCGGGGTGGCATAGTTCAGGTTATCTTCGCCTGAAGGGCTGTAATCAGCCAACCTTTTCCATCCGTTGTACATAACATATACTTCTCCCTCAAAACGTTTCTGCTTATATGCCAGGCTGGTTTTGCCAAACATTGGCGGGATATGGTCAAGCGGAACTTCAGTACCATTTTGCTGGTACCTGCCGTAAGTATAGTTGAGCGAACTATAGAAGGTAACGCGCGGCAATAGTTTTAATGTGATTGCTGCATTGAAGCCATAGAGATATGCTTTCGCCTTGTTCTGGTTAGCAACAACCTGTGTGAGTTTACCATCATACATGACGCTGTCCTCTCCATTGAGCGAAAAAGCAGAAGTAACTATAGCATTGCGGAACCATGTGTAAAAACCGTTCGCCTCCATCCTGATGTGTTCGCCATCGGTATAGCTGATGCCCAGGTCGGCATTGTAGGTATATTCAGGGCCCAGGTCAGGGTTAGGCACTACCAGTATTTGCCCGCCAACAGATTCAAATACTTTGCCTAAATCGTCAATATTGGGTGAGCGGAAACCCGTAGCGCCTGTTGCAGTAAACCGCCAACGCTCAGTGGGCATATACACCAATCCAAGGTTACCGCTCAATGCTGTGTTACGCTGAGATGCCTCCCTGTACGGGAAGGGGAAGAAGGCCGTATCATTGAATGTTGCTGACTGCGACGTGTAATTTACCCTGACACCATCATTCAGAATCAATTTATCTGGTATCAGTTTCCACAGATGCTGGGCATACACAGCACCATAGTACATGCTGCTGCCCCCACCGGGATAGCGCGTGTCAAGTGTTGATGTCGCACCTGTGAGTAGATTTTCGCCGAAAGCACTTGAACGCAGGTTATTGTACTGCCCATCTGTACCAATCGTTACTTCGTGGCGGTTCATCATTTTGCGCAAGTCAATGTTGTAACCAATGATATCCAGCTTTTCCTGCCGGTTTTGCCGTACATCATCATACAATGCCCGCTGATGCCGGCTTTCTTTAATATGCTGGTAATTAACCCCTGCTTTTATTTCATTAATAAAGCCCGGCAACTGTAGTGCTTCCAACTGGTATGACCCCAGCATACGCTCCTGTGGTCCATAGTACCATTCTGCAAAGCGCAATTGCCCGTTGCGGTAATCCGTCAGCCTGTCGTACCTCGGCACATCGCTGCTTGTTGAGTATTGCAGGTTGAGTGTATGAGCTACTTTTTCACTTTGTTGAAACAGGAATTTCTGCAACAAATCTACCTGGCTGTAGCCTGTATATTTCTGTACATTGGGGTCAGGATTGGTAAATACCCTGTCGCTATCACCTACACGTTCCACATACTGGTTGCGGATACCGAGTGCCGGGTAAAAGGGATTACGCAAATTACCCTGCCGGGTATCGCCAAACTTGCTGAATGTAGCGGAAGTAAGCGAAGCGAACCTTCGCCAGCCCAGGTTGAAATCCACATGCCCAGTACCCTCGCCATTGGCAGAGCTGTAGCGTGTCATCATGTTAGCTTGCACATCCATCCCTTTCCATTCTGCCAGTTGTGGCTTTTTGGTGCTGAACACTACCACACCGCCCAATGCATCGCTGCCATACAATGTGGATGAAGGGCCATAGAGCACTTCGACCCGGTCCAGCATGTTGTTGTCTATCGTAATTACATTCTGCAAATGCCCGCCACGATCTATAGCGTTGTTCATACGTACGCCATCTATTATCAGCAGTACCCTATTGGCCTCAAAGCCACGAACTACCGGGCTACCACCGCCCGCCTGGCTGCGTTGTACAAACACGTTGCCGGTTTGCTCCAGCATAGTTGCCGACGTTTGCGGTGCAGACCATTCTATTTCCTTCTGCGAAATACTCTCTATTTTTTGCGCGACGTTTTTTTTGCGCTCTTTAAACTTACTGGCTGAAATCACAATTTCGTCCAGCGACAAATTATGTATCTGTGTTGTATCGTTATCTTGTGCATAGGTGGCAGCAGCCAGTAATGCACAGTACAGCGTCAACAATATTTTATGTTGCATATATATTGAATGAATAAATAAAAAATGAAACAGCTGATGTAATATAGCCCTCTATGTTATTATCACATCAGGCGGACTGTGCAATGGCGGTATGGCAACCGAATTATGAAATTGATTGGCCCATTGACAGGCATGCGCTAAAGATGTCAATATGTATATATGCTCAGTGGCTCTTCCATCCGGCAATATAGCTAAGAATGTATGCCAATGTTTATTGGTTTGTTTGGCGGGTGGGTTATCATCATCAAATAACTTGCCGAGATATTTATACAGGTGGTGCTCAAAATCATCATAATGGCCAATAAGAACTGTAATTCTGTTGCCGACAACCTGTTTCTTAATATCAAACATTCGCCCTTCGTACCTTATCTCGTCTTTTTTTATCCAAACCAGTTTATTGGCATCGTTGAATACCTCCTTGGCCAACACTAATGTATCCCTGAAAGTTCTTTCTTTCTTGATATGATGGACATAGTTGTAACAGGCCTGCCGCGCTATGCTCCACAACACATGGCCAGACACAGACCACAGCAATACAATAGACACAGTTAAGACTATCAGCCTCGTCATTGTATTTCTATATATACCACCTGTTTTCAAAAAAAATGCCTTGCGTATGCAAGGCACAATTTACAATGTATCTTAAATAATATATAACTATTCTATGAGTTTGGCCTGCTGCGCATTTACCACCGTACGGTCAGTGGCATCGTCATTGGTTACAAATGCCACAATTTCGCAGTGTTCTGCATGCCAGTCTGCCTTAATAGGCACTTTAAATGTTTTTTCATAAACACGGCCCGGCACTTTGGGGTCAACTTTTGCGGGAATCTGGAAACCCGAAATCGTAGTGATAATATCACGCAACACATACTCGTGCACATAATTATTTTCAATACCGGTCAGATTTTTCTGTACATCAATAATACTATCCTCCAGTACTGCAACGGTGAGACTTTGCTTCATGGAAACATTATCTGTATATGCCAGCTTTACTTTTATTGTAGCCTCGCGTGTTGCTTCATCAAACGTATTGGTAATATGGATATTGACGGGCGAAGTAACCGCCGCACGGGCGTCTGATGCACCGCCCCATTTGAGCCTGTCCAGCAAAAGCTTACCATTGAATTCTGCACGGTCGAATGTAGCTTCCGGCAACCCACCTAATCCGCCAAACAAAGAATTGGCTACTTCGGTTGCATCTTCAGTACGGAAATCATATTTCGATTTATGATCCGGATCTTTTACCGGGTCGGCCTGGGCATAGTTAAATATATGATACCCGATAATCACCAGGTTGCCGTTGAGTTTTGTTTTAATAGCACGCATGGCAGCATGGCCGTTGGGGCAAATTCTTCGGCAAGCATTTTGCGTGCTGTGGGGGCTTCGGGTGTTTCGGTGTATGTGGAGTCATCTCCTGAAGGGCCAAAATCAATAGTAGGGCCTACTTCTTTACAAGACTGAAACCATACGAGCCCGCCCAATGCGATATAAAAAGATAGTTTTTTCATATTTATATTATAAAAACAGCTTGTGAATTTACGGATTTTGCATGAAAAATAAGTAATCCTCTCATTTAGGTTAACTTTGTTCCTGTAAAAAGAATTGTCATGGAAGAAAGTAAAAGGCAGAAACAGGTAGGACAACTGGTGATGGAAGAGATGAGCGACATCTTTCAACGGGAAGGCATAAACGTTATAAAGGGCGGGATGGTGTCTATATCGAAGGTATCGGTAACCCCCGACCTGCTGGAAGCACGCGTGTACCTGAGCCTGTATAAAATAGAAAAGCCTGAAGAACTGATGAAGGAGATAGAAAGCAGGACAGGCGAATGGCGCAACCAACTGGGCAGGCGGGTAAGGCACCAACTGAGGCGCGTGCCGGAACTCCAGTTCTTCCTGGACGATACCCTGGACCATGTATTTAAGATGGAGGAATTGTTCAAGTCGATAAAAACTGAGCCCAAACCCGGCGAAGAAAGCGGACAATAATGAATGTGACGCTGATAAGGCAACTGGCATGGAGGTACCTGCGCGGAAAGCGTACTGCCAATGCCGTGCCTGTACTGTCCCGCATCAGCATGATGGCCATAGGCGTAGGCGCTGCAGCCATGATTATCCTCTTCTCGGTGTTCAATGGATTTGAAGGTTTGGTAAAAGACTTGTACAAAGCATTTTACCCGGACATAAAAATCACGGCAGCCAGGGGAAAGTTTTTCAGGCTGAACGATGCGGCTTTTCAGCGTGTTGAGCAAACAGAGGGTGTTGCCATTATCAGCCGTGTATTGGAAGATAACGTACTGCTCAACAGCAGTTCTGACGAAAAGCGGGTAGCGACATTGAAAGGGGTGGATGCAAATTATTTCAAAGTAAATGATGTAGCCATATATGTAACAGAAGGTGTGAGCAACATAGCCACGCAACCTGTACAGACCGCACTGATAGGCAGCCAACTGCTGGGGCAACTGGGGCTGGACGTGAACAACGTGTTCAGCATAATGGAAGCCTACTACCCGAATCCCAAAGCAACAGCATCGGAAATAGCACAGGCACCTGAACAAGCGTTCCGTTCGCTGAGGTTAAGGCCGGACGGGGCATTTACCATACAGGATGATTTTGACGGCAAGTATGTCATAGCCGATATCAGCCTGATGCAAGACCTGGTGCAGGAACCCGGAAAATACTCATCGCTGGAATTGAAATTAAAGCCGGGTGCGGATACGGATGATGTACAGGAAGCATTGCAAAAGACCTTAGGTGAGGAATATATAGTGCAAACCAGGTTTGAACAGAACCGTGCCCTTTACACCATCATGCAGTCAGAAAAATGGGCTGTATATGGCATACTGGTGTTGGTGTTGATGATAGCCGCATTTAACATGGTGGGGGCGCTGTCGCTGCTGGTGTTGGAGAAACAAAAAGACATAGGCATATTAAAAGCGATGGGTGCCCGCAACAGCCATATTAGTGGCATATTCCTTTCCGAAGGCGCACT